>JAYTHQ010000001.1:0-2187 GCA_043732445.1 Bdellovibrionales bacterium
AGGCCCAGCGACCAATCGGAGTCGAGTCCGCTCCAGCGCTCTTTTTTGCGTCCGACACTCAGTTGGGCGAACTTCTTGATCGAGGTTTTGCCATCGGAATTTAACGACGGCGCTAATTTAAAATACGCCTCGGGAACTTCGATGTTCGAATAATTGCTGACGTCGGTCGCGACACTTGCCCCTGCATCGATTGCCGCTGAGAAAAGTGGGCCTTCAGTTTTACCCCGCACTCGTGCTGAAATTTCGGTGTACGAAGACGCGGCTGTTGGCGCAGATTTTCGACTCAGGTAATTTTCGTTACCGACACTCACCGAGAGTTCGTCGAAACCGTTTTTCTTTCGTTGTTCGATGACTGAAATCGGCGCTTTCACCGTCGAAGCTGAATCTCCGGGCCCTAGGGTCTCATTGCTTCGAGGAATGCGGACGGTGGTCTCAGCAGCGCCGACATCGGCGCCGGCACCGGTCGCCGCAAAGGCGAAAGACGGCGATGCACCAATAACGGCGAATAAGAGCAGGCTTCGGTTTAAATTCAGCAAGGACTTCATACGATTCATCTCTCCCAAAAACTGTGCAAGACCAAGCCCAAAACTTGCTCCGAAGGTCGTTCCGAAATCCCGCTACTTAGGACCCCGCTAAGGCCGCTTTCGCCGAAAAACCAGGAATTTCCTTCAAAGATGACTCCCAAGCTAGCGTCTTTTCAATCACCCAGTTCGGATCGTCTAGCGTGAGATCGTGACCGGCCGTCGGGTGGTTAGCTGAGGCCGTCTCCCAGCGCCGGATGATCTCTTTTGAGCAACGGCTGTCGACCATGCGGTCGTGCTCGCTGAACAAAGTCAAAATCGGCGTCTCTGGTTTCTTGGCCGGTGCGCGAAACCGTGCCGCCGCTAAAAGTTGACGCGAAAAATTCTCAAGCGTTACCGGTCGTTCCGCGGCAAATGTCGCCCACTCGTGAGCGATGACTTCGGCCGCTTTTTTGTCCGTGCGATTGCTAACGAGACCGAGCGAATGAAGTTCACGCTCGAAATGCGAGAGCGGGCGGAGTGAACTCAAGAGATGCGTCACCGCGTTCGGTCTTAAGCGGTGATGAAGAGGCGAGAAGCCTTGAAAGCTCGTGTTGATCAAAACGCACTCTTTGAAATCGTCGGGCCAACGATCCATCCAGTCGGCCGCAACCATGCCGCCCATCGAAACCGTCAAAAGCCGCGTGCGTTCAGACGGAGTATCTCCGCGCTCGCGCATCGTGCGCCGAATATCATTAAATTTTTCACGCGCGAATTCCGTCAGGTCCCCGATCGTCGTCGGCGATTTCATTTCGGAATAACGACCAGTCCCCGGTAAATCAAGCGCATCGATTCGTGCTTCGTCACCGACAGCTTTTAGCGCCGCCTTTAAAAGCTCTGGAAATTTGGACCAATGCCGAGCCTCGCGCGCTAAGCCTCGTAAGAGAATCCAGTGTGATGTCGTCGATGTCGTGCTGTTCATGTGACTGAACAAGTTTAGCTTTGAATTGTGAACGGATCCAACGACTTCGAAAGCCCGCCTCGACTTGAGTACAGCTACACTTGGCAGTGCGGGCACCAATAGGTGCTTCGACCACCGAGCACTTTGGAACGAATCGAACGGCCACACGTCGCACACGGGTCGCCCGCTCGCTCGTAAACTTGGTGAGAAGCCTGAAATGAACCGCTCTCGCCATCGGCGTTCTTGTAATCGCGGATCGACGATCCGCCCGCTCGAATCGCCTGTTCTAAAACTTCACGAATGGCGGCGACGAGACGAAGGGACTCATCACGACTCATGCGGCCGGCCTGCTTCTGCGGTTTAATCCTCGCTCGGAAAAGCGCTTCAGATGCGTAGATATTGCCGACGCCGACAACGATTCTTTGATCCATGATGAAAACTTTGAGTGCGACTTTGCGCTTTCGCGAGTTTTGATAAAATGACTCGGCGTTGAATTTTTCAGAATCAAGCGGCTCAGGCCCAAGCTGTCGCAGACGTAAATGCGTTTCTTCTTCGCCGGGCCGAATGAGATCTAGAACGCCAAACCGCCGTGGATCTCGGTAAATAAGAATTCGCTGATCACTGAGCTCGATAAAACAGTGATCGTGAGGGCCAACCGAAGCTTTGATCGAATGCTCGCTCTCGATGCGCCAGCTACCCGTCATCCCGAGGTGACTGAGAAGCGTC
>JAYTHQ010000002.1:0-2184 GCA_043732445.1 Bdellovibrionales bacterium
AAGGCGACCAGGCGATCTTTCGGGATCGCACCGATGATTTTCTCGGCGTTCGATGAGGTCACGCAAACATCTGAAATCGACTTCACCGCGGCACTTGAATTGACATACGTCACCGCAATCGCCTCAGGATATTTCCGGCGCCACTCGAGATACCGATCGTAAGGTGAGGTGTCGACGAGCGAACAGCCGGCACCGAGATCGGGAACCAGAACCGTCTTCTCGGGCGAGAGAAGTTTCACGCTCTCGGCCATAAAGACGACACCGGCCAAGAGAACGACGGGACTTTTTAATTTTTCACCTAGTTGCGCGAGGTAGAGGCTGTCGCCAACGTAGTCGGCGATATCTTGAATGGCGCCGTCTTCGTAATAGTGCGCCAAAATAACGGCGTTATGCTTCTTCTTGAGCTCAAAAATGTCGCCCTCGGTCGTTTGGCTCAGAGACATTTAAATCTCCAGGGTCCAGTGCATATCGTCGGTGTGGCGGCCATACTGAATATCGATCAGCGTCGCGTAAATATCGCGGGCGACGGGGCCTGGACGGCCATCATTGATGGTGATCGTTCGTTCTTCGAAACCAAGTTGGCCAACCGGCGAAACGCTGGCGGCAGTCCCTGTTCCGAAAACTTCGGTCAAAAGCCCGCGCTCGTGCGCCATCACAACCTCGTCGATCGACACTTGGCGCTCTTCGACTTTGTAGCCCTTCTTTTTCAGAGCTTGAATCGCTGAATCGCGCATGACACCTGGTAAGATCGTTCCGCCGAGCGGGGGTGTGAGAACTTTTCCGTCGATCACGAAAAACACGTTCATCGTGCCGACTTCTTCAACGAAGCGGTGTTGAGAGGAGTCGAGCCACAAGACTTGCGAGAAACCTTTTTTCTTGGCTTCGAGCGCCGCGATTAACGAAGCCGCATAATTGCCGCCGGCTTTGACCGCACCGATTCCGCCCGGTGCGCAGCGCGAATACTTTTTCTCAACCCAGATCTTAACGGCTTCGATTCCTTCGCCGAAGTAGCCGCCGGCAGGTGACCCGATCAAGTAAAACAAGTAATTACTCGAGGGGCGAACGCCCAAGAAACCTTCAGTCCCGATCAGCGTGGGGCGCAGATAGAGAGCTGTCCCCTTGGCGCTTGGCACCCACCGCTCTTCGATTTTGACGAACTTTTTGACCGCACTCATGAAGAGATCTTGCGGCGGAGCTTGCATCGCCAAACGCTCGGCGCCACTCACAAGACGTTTCCAATTCATTTCGGGGCGGAAAATTCGGATCTTGCCGTCTTTTTCGCCGCGAAAGGCCTTCATGCCTTCAAAGAGCGCCTGCCCGTAATGTAAAACCGACGCGCCTGGATCGAGCGGCAGTGGTCCGTAAGGAACAATGCGCGGGTCTTTCCAGCCTTTACCTTCGGTGTATTCGCAAAGAAACATGTGGTCGCTGAAATAGCGACCGAATCCCAGGTTATCTGAGGGAGGTAGCGGTTTCGGAGTCTGAGTCTGTTCGACGGCGATCTCGATCGGCATGTAAGTCCTTGAGGCGCTGGTTTTGACCTCATGTGTTTACCAGTGCGGTGTCATCAAAATCAACACTCGCCTAACCATTTTCCACCAGTCCGTCATTGCCAGTAAAAACGCCTTTTTGAAAGGCTGTTATTCTATGTACTTGGCCGACTCGGCCTTGGCTCCATTCTTGATCTCATAGGTCATAACTCGATCGAAAGGGCCCCTAGCTACGAAGTTGGTGGACTCGTTGAAGTCGGCCACGGTCAATTCGTTTTTCAAAGTGGCCTTTTATATATGAGTGAGGGGATGGCGATTCAAGAAACCGAAAATATGTCTGATGGATCGAGGATTCGCCTCGATGGTCGCGGCTCATTAAATTATCTCGGAGTTCCTGTCGCCGCCAAAGTCCGTTTTCGGGTCGCTGACGGAATTCGCTTGGCGGGCCGTGCCGGCGTGATTCCGGCTCTTTGCGTTTCGGGTCACCTGGCCGGAACCGCGACGGCCGTCAGTCAGAGCGGTCAAGATCTCGCATCCCAAAATTTCGATGCAAACTCTTTGATCGGTGAACGTGTTTTAAACGTTTTTGCCGTCGTGGGGTTCGGGCCCGAGTTTCGAGTGACCCGCAATCAAACATTCAGAGCCGAGGCCACCTACGAACAGATGTTGCTGTCTGCGGCGCAAGACTCAGCGT
>JAYTHQ010000003.1:0-2173 GCA_043732445.1 Bdellovibrionales bacterium
GCGTTCGCCGCGGTGATCGTGCCGGCTTTGTCGAAGACAGGCTTCAGAGATGGAATTTTGGCAAAGTCAGTTTTTGTGATGTCCTCATCTTTATCGATCGTTAGCGGGCCTTTACGAGTCTCGACCGTGACCGCGACGATTTCAGTCTTGAAGTGACCATCGGCTTGTGCTTTTTGAGCCTTCTTATAACTATCGATCGCGTAGGCATCTTGGGCTTCGCGAGTGAAATGATACTCCGTCGCGCAGAGTTCGCCAGCGACGCCCATCGCGAAATTGTTGTACGGATCCCAGAGCCCGTCGAGTTGCATCGAATCGACAAGCTGCGTGTTGCCCATCCTGAAACCTGTTCGAGACAACGGCAAAAGATGTGGGGCAAGAGTCATGCTTTCTTGGCCGCCAGCAACGACAATCTCCGCGTTTCCCAGCGCGATAGCGTCGGCACCGAGCATGACGGCCTTCAAGCCCGATCCGCAGACTTTGCCGATGGTGAGGCACGGAACCGACGTCGGAATGCCCGCGTAAATCGCAGCTTGGCGGGCGGGCGCCTGGCCGACTCCTGCAGTTAAAACTTCGCCCATGATGACTTCGCTGACATTTTCGGGAGCGACTTTCGAGCGGAGAAGGGCTTCTTTAATGACGGCAGCGCCAAGTCGGGGGGCCGGCAAATCGGCAAAGCCCCCTTGGAAGGAGGCAACAGGCGTGCGAACGGCAGACGTGATGAAAATCGGTTTCATGTCAGGGGTCTCCAGGGTAACTTTTTGGACGGCGGCCAGAAGAAAGGAAATCTCGTTCTTTGTCAAATATGGGAGTGGACTTAGGAGACCCAAGGAGCCGGATTTCCATAGCAGAAGTGCCAGCCAGTGCCAGTTGGGGATTGACACTTCTGGCGCGTTGGTTCAACCATGGCGCCGGGATGAATGACCCAGATGAATGAGCACATGTGTCAGCACGTGTTGCGAACGGGCGAAGCCGAAGGCGCAGTTAACGAATGAAAACTAAAAAAGCTTTGAAAACTCTCGGTCTTGCGAAAAACGCAAAAAATAAGACGTCTAGCCTCGCGGCTAAGAAGTCAGCTCCAAAAGCCGCGGCTAAAAAGGTTGTTAAAACAACGGCAGTCAAAGCGGCCGTAAAGTCCGTCGCCAAAACAGCCGCAAAAAAGCCAACACCTAAAGCCCCGACGCCCGCGAAAAAAGTTGCAGCGCCGCTCAAAGGCAAAGCGCCTGTTAAAGACACTAAAAAGAAAACAGCGGTTCCCGTTCCTGCGAAGCCAACTGCAAAAATTGCCAAGCCCACAAAAGCGCCTGAGCCAGCGGCAAAAGAAGTCAAAGGCGCAACTAAAACTACGGCGGCAAAAGCGGCTGCTCCAAAAACTGAGCTCGCAAGTGCCCCTGAAAAAGTTGAAGCCCCGAAAGCTGCAAAACTCAAAAAAGGCCGCGCGGTCGAAGTCGTCGAAGCTCCACCCGAGGAAGAGATCGTTCTCCTCGACGCCGAAGGACGCAGATACTGCCGCGTTCGCGAATGCGACCAAGCGTCAGCCGTCGACGGTTATTGCCGTTACCACTATTTGCTTTTCTGGAAAAACATCCAGGTTCGCAAAAAAATTCTCTCCGAAGGCAAGCTCGAGCGTTACATCGAAGAGCTGACCGCTCGGTACCCAGACAAGTATCTCGAGATGCTCAAAAAAGACCTGCGCTCCGAGAAAGAATTCTTGGCCGCGATCCAAGAACTCGAAATCGACGAAGCCGGAGTCGACAACGAGTACGAAGACGAAGCACAGAACTACCTCGACGAAGTTCGCGGCACGAGCAGCGAGCTTGGCTCAAACGACCGCGACGAAGAGTTCTAGGGCGTTAACTTCGGGCGCCGCCCGAAGGCTCAGTCGCAGCGGGTGCTCCTTCGGATTGGCGTTAACTTCGGGCTCCGCCCGAAGGCTTAGTCGCAGCGAGTGCTCCTTCGGATTGGCGTTAACTTCGGGCGCCGCCCGAAGGCTCAGTCGCAGCGGGTGCTCCTTCGGATTGGCGTTAACTTCGGGCCTATTCAGAAGGCGTTGCTTTGAAAGCTAAAATTCTTTCGTTAAATGTCGGAGTCCCGCAACTTCTCGAATGGGAAGACAAGAGCGTCGTGACCTCGATGCTAAAAGTGCCGGTACCCGAACTAAAAATTTCGATGACTT
>JAYTHQ010000004.1:0-2166 GCA_043732445.1 Bdellovibrionales bacterium
GTCACCGGTATGGGCGGCTCGGTTTCGGATATCGAAATTCACGCGAGAGACTTGCTCGATACAAAAAATCGGATTATCGAGCTGTATCAAAAAGAATGCGGTCGAACCAACGATGAAGTGAAAAAGGCGCTCGATCGTGACAACTGGATGTCTCCAGAACAAGCGGTCAAATGGGGCCACATCTCAAAGATCGTGACCAAGCGAGATGATCTCAAAATTTAGTGCTTCATTTCGAACAGCCGAGATCTCTAACGGCGCTTGGCCGTAAGCCTAAACGTCTCGCTCGGTGTTCGAAAATTTTTGAGTCTCCCCACTCCAAACAAGACGCGTGTGGAGTGAAGGAGATTTTAGGCGTAAATCCGTTTTTACTTTGTCGATCGCTCTCGCGCCTTGCGCAAAACCGTGACTGACTTGGGCCTCGCGAACTGGATTCTTCGCGAGCAGTAGCCATTATTCTTCTTCAGTGGAAAAAACGAGCGGATACCCACTGGCGCTGACCACTTCGTTCACCTTTTTAGCTTTTGACTCGGCCAGCTCTTTCGGAAGCTTAACCACGACACCCACACCGTAATTGTGCGCCAGAAGCATGATGCGGTTAGCTTCGGGTTCAGCTTTATCGAAAAAGCGCTTAAGAATCTCGACGACAAACCAGCGCGGCGTAATAGAGTCGTTGTGAACAACGACGACGTAAAACGTTGGCTTCTTGATCTTGGGCTTCACCTTCGGCCGCAGCCGGTCGACGACGCCTACTCCACCATTTTGATCAAAGTTTGGGTTATCCATGCGGGCCGCAGTTTAATCGAAAATCACCGCGGGCGCCAGCCTCCTGTTGAATCTTCGAACGATCAGGGGCAACATATCGGCCGAGGGGCTCTATGAACGTCACGGTTCACGAATCTTTTTCAGACTTCGACGAAACCGAATGGAATTCGCTCGAGCGGGGCGACTTTATATTCGCCGATCATCGGTTTTTGACGGCACTCGAAAAAAGTCATTGCCTCGGCCAGCGGACAGGCTGGTTCCCCCACCTCATCGCCGCCCGAAAAAACGGGCGCCTCGTTGGTGCGCTGCCCGTATTCGAGAAAACTAACTCGTACGGAGAATATATTTTCGATTGGGCATGGGCTAATGCCGCCGAGCAAATCGGCATTGATTACTATCCAAAATATGTCGCGGCCATTCCATTTACGCCGGCAACCGGCCCCAAGTTTCTGTTAAGTGCCGATAGCGGCGAAGCGGCCGAGGCTCGAGAAGGCTTGCTCCAGAAGCTTGAGAACGATGCAAAAACAAAGTCGTCGCTGCATTTTCTTTTCGAGACTGCCGACGGCGCAGACAGGCTTCGTGAGCGCTCATTTCTGATTCGCCATAGTTTCCAGTACCACTGGCGCAATCGCGGCTGGTCGTCCTTCACCGATTTTCTAGGGGCCTTGCGCTCGAAGCGTCGCTCCGAAATTCGGCGCGAACGCGAAACGGTTGCAAAGTCGGAGATCAAAATTTCTTGCCTCACTGGTGCGGAGCTGAAGCCCGAACACGCGACGATTATGCATCGTTTTTATCTTTCAACGATTCAAAAAATGGGTGGCCATCCGTATCTAACAAAAGATTTTTTTGCCGATACCTTCGCGCGCATGCAGGACTCGATCTTATTTGTGCTGGCCGAAACACCGAGTGGCGAACCAATCGCGGGCGCCGTCAATTTCTTTAAGGGTGCATCGCTCTATGGACGCTACTGGGGATGCAGTGATGATTATAAAAATCTGCACTTCGAAGTCTGCTACTACCAGGCCATCGAGTGGTGCCTGAAGCACGGATTCGAACTCTTTGAAGCCGGCGCTCAGGGCGAGCATAAATTCAATCGCGGCTTTACTCCGCATCTCACCTACAGCGCCCATGAAATTCATGAGCCTCGCCTGCGCGAAGCGGTTGCGGATTTTCTTGAACGTGAAAAGCAATCGATTGATGATTTATTTACCGATTACAAAACACACGATCCTTTTCAGCGGATCTAAAGCGGCTCAAAGAGGACTCCAGACGTGGCAGACGATAAAGACTTTCGCCATCAAGTTTTACGCGGTCTCTGGCAGGATCTCAAAGATCATCTCGAGCGCGGCGCCATCATTGTCGTAGCGCCCGATCTCGACCTCGCCGATGTTGCTGACGGCGTTA
>JAYTHQ010000005.1:0-2163 GCA_043732445.1 Bdellovibrionales bacterium
ATGCCATTCATGATCGGTAGAACCTGAGCGGCCGAACTGCTTTGACTCTCTGTCTCGACGGGAACAGTGAGGTTTGCGTCCATCCAGAACGGCTGGCCGTTTCTGAGAGCAAGATGCCCGCAGTTCCAATCGAAGTTGAACGACTGCGAAACGGCGCCGAAACAGGTCGTGTGGTCAGACTCTTCCATCCCGTCAGCCGGCTGAGCCACATCGTGACGCTCGTCGGCCGAAATGAATACGAGCGAATTTTCTATGCGGTCGATGCCCTGCTTTTTGAGCTGCTGGATGATTTCATTAAAGAGTGCTTGTTGGCCGACACCGCTGCCCGTGATTGTTTTTACGACTTGCGGATCACCATCGGCAATGATCGTGAGATCGCGCGCAGCTGACGACGTCGACCCTGGCGAATAAAAAACGCGCGTCGTAAAAGTAAAATGAGCCCCGAGATTTTTTAACGCCAACGACGTTGTTACCAATTTGGTAATCGATGCCGGCATAAAAAGTTTTGAATCGTTCTTTGCTTGCGGATCGGGTCCGGCTGCCGCAACACCGATCGATAAGTTCGCACCAGGCGCGTGCTTAAAATCGAAACTTCCTGAATCTATCGAGATTGAGCCTTCTACTTCACTGCCAACGGTGATCAGCGTGCCGCTGAGACCCGGTGCAATTTCTAACAGGTTTGACTCTTGCTTTGTGCAAGCGGCCACTGTCATGAGAAGGGCGCCCGAGAGAACGCCGCAAAGCAGAAGTGTCGAAAGTTTTGACAGCGCTAAGTTCATGGCCCGGACCCCTCATCTGACAAGATCAAAATTCTCAATCTGAATCTGCAAAATCTAGGCTGCGAGCGGCGGCTAAAATAGGGCATCAGTTCACAGTTGTGTTGATCTAGCGTCGGAGACTTCACGGGTTACGCCTCAGGCGTTTTATTTGGTGCATACATCGAGCGCCAAATTGCGGAACCGCCCACGAAGGAGTTTTCTATCGGCAGGTCTGAGAGCGATTCTCCGACCTTCACTCCGGAGGATAACGTGAGAGCTTTTTTGGCAGGATTTGGTCTGTTGGCGGTCGCTAGTTTGATGGGTTTCGGTAGCTCGGCATTTGCGCAAGAAGCTCAAGTGTCGGCCCCACTTCCCCGCACGATGGCGTCTCCGATGCGCTTGATCCCTGAGCTCGGAGTCTCGAGTTTCGCCAACGATACATCTGTTCATACAAATAATTTCAGTCAAGGTTTCTCGGCAAGTCTGCTCGCGGATTTCGGCGACAACTACTGGAATTTCGAAACTGGCATTGAAACGTTGAAGTCGCAAATCAACCGCGGTGAGCGCTCGGCGGCGGTCGATGTGAACACCTGGGGTATTCCGGCTCTTGCGAAATACAACCTTTCAGGTCGCCCCCATGAAACTATTTTCTTTAAAGCAGGCGTCATGCCATTTGCTGCAAACGGCGATAACATTAATCAGTTTAACGTCATGGCCGTTGGCGGTGTTGGTGGCGCACTTCCGCTGGGCCGAAACTCATCGGTCTTGATCGACGCGACTTACAACCGCCTCGTCAACAACAGCGGCGATTTGACGAATTACCAAGGGATTGCACTTTTGGCCGGCCTCTCGCTGAACCTGTAATTTCCATTCGCAGAGCCTCTCGCATCTCGGGTGCCGGAGGCTTTGCTCTTTCTACTTTCCGTCGCTAAGATTTTGTCATATGGAATTTTACCAGACGGGCCCCGGGCTCTCGAATACCTACCTCTCGGATTTGCGGCTCGAAAAAGCGCTGAAGCGCATTTTACCGCCCGATATTTTTGCCAACCTTCGCCCGCATCTTTTGCACGTTGGTCAATGTGCGGCCAACGAGTGGCTCAGATGGAGTCAAGAGGCCGAATCGCAACCTCCCGAACTCGTCGCGTTTGACCCTTGGGGCCGACGTAAAGACGAAATCAAAATTTCAGGAGGCTGGAAACAACTCGAGGCGGCAGCGGCCACCGAAGGTATTGTCGCGAGCGCCTATTTGCGCGAGCAAGGCGAGTTCTCGCGCGTTTACCAGGCAGCACTTCTCTATTTGTTTCACCCATCTAGCGCCTTCGTTTCTTGCCCGCTGGCGATGACCGATGGGGCCGCGCGCGCCATCGAGCTTTACGGCGATGCTTACCTTAAACAAAATGCGTTT
>JAYTHQ010000006.1:0-7414 GCA_043732445.1 Bdellovibrionales bacterium
GTAAAGCGCCGCGAGCGTTTGCTCGGTCGGGCGGCCGCTTCTCCATAAACGAGGATTCACTTGTGTGGGCGGTCGCGGGTCACCACCAAAACCGAAATAAGATCTGACCTCGTTGGTCATCGACTGGGCGCCTGCCCGAGGCGAAAAGGCCGTCGCCAAGGCGAGAGTAAATAAGAGCGAAAAGTTTAAGATCGTTTTTATGGCAAACTCCTGACGGCCTGCTGACCTTAGCGCAGAGCCGCTTAGAATGGTAGCGGAGCAAGGGCAAAAAGCCCGCTGTTCCTGGCAGTTTTTCAGGGCCTCTTCTGACGGTCTGCCTGAAAGTTCATCGCTCTCAAAAGTCTTCCGGAGACGCATTTCGAGATTGTCTTCTCGCGGCCTCACTTGCTCCAGGAAACCACCGTAAACTGTCGAATTTCCTAACAGTCCATTCTCGCCTTCAACTTTAGTCGAGTCTCGGGCGAAGAGTTTAGTAGCCTAAGCGGCTCAAACAGGGGGTTTGTCATGCCTAAGAAATTAAACGTGTTTACGAAGTTCGTCTCCGTGACACTCGCGATTGGTCTGACGGCCTCCGGATGCAGCAAGAACGCAAGCTTTTCGCTTTTAGGGGCTTCGGCCGCATTTCAGCAGAACGCGTCTGCCGTGAACGGTAAGATTGATATTCTTTTCGTGATCGATAACTCAGGTTCGATGGCGACGTCGCAGAATGCGATCGCAAATAATCTGGCAAGCTTCTTTGATAAGTTCGATAGCAAAGGTTTCGATTATCAAATCGCGGTGACCACGACAGAAGCCTACCGTGTGCAGTTTGGAGCCGCGGCATCGATGGCAAAGCTACGCGATGGAACAGACGCAACGAGCCACACTGGGTATTTCGTCGTCACTCCAACAACACCGAATCGCGTGAACGCTTTCAAAACAAATATTATTCAGGGCACTGCCGGTAACGGCGACGAGCGAGCGTTTTCGTCATTCCAAGCGGCGATGGATAGCTCGCAGAACGCGAACTTCGGCTTTCCGCGTGCCGATGCGTTTTTCTCTATCATCATGGTGAGCGATGCCGACGATCTCTCCAACACTGGCGCTGCTACTATCGACACGACCGCTACAGACACCGGTCCGACTGCGGCACCGAATAACACGATGTATACAGACCCGAAAATCATTCCTGTCCAAAATTACGTGAGCTATCTAGATACGAAGTTCGGTGTGAACAGCACGGCCGACAGAGCTTCAAAGTATAACGTGAACGCGATCGGTGTTCCGGATCAGGCTTGTATCAACATCACGAACGGCGGAGAAAAGAAGATCGCGGTTCGAATGTTTCAGTTGGCAGATTTGACCAACGGAATCAAAGGATCGCTCTGCGACGATTTCGGCACCACGCTCTCAAATATTTCCTACAAGATCATCGAGCTTCGCACGCGCTTTTATCTGAATCGCCAGCTGAACCCGGCTTCGCTTAAAGTATTCGTGAATGGAATCGAAGTTTCGCGAGTCACTGATTCGACCCCGCTCCCTTGGAACGGCTTCTATTATCATACCGATGATAATAGCGTGAGCTTCCACGGAACGGCGGTTCCGGCGGCGGGCGCATCGATTTCAGTTTCGTTCGATCCGACGGCGTTGCAGTAAGATTAGTGTTGCTGAAAGTGGCCGTGGGTCATCGTCGACACGGTCACGATCTCTTGGCTTGTCGGCGACACACTCTCTTGTGTCTCGCCGGTCATGACCCAGGCAAACAACATCAGTTTGCCATTTGGCATTGTTGAAAGACTCACCATCATGATGTCGCCCATGCCGGGTTTTTTGCAGGCGCCGGCGTCAAAAGCGAAAGCTGCGCGCTTCACCGCTCCACCCCCAATTTGCACGTTCTGAAGATCGCCGATCTTTGAGTGACAACTGTCATCTAGCCAATCGCCTGAGGGGGTGAGGACCGGGTGAGTTCCGTCGATCTTTAAGGTCAGAACAAACGGACGCATGTTTTGCGAAACGCCTGAGCCGTCGTTGATTTCAATGTGACCTTCGTAAATACCTTCGGCTTTTTTCGCCTCGCTGACGAAAGCCGCGGGAATTTGGCCGTCTTTCATTTCGATTTGTTTACAGCCACTCATTGCTAGGGATGACAAAGTCAAAACAGAAACAAAAAAGGCGCGGCTCACTTAAAAACTCCTCGGTCGCTGGGACGGCCAATTTAAACCTTCGTCGCGAATCCGAAAAGCGCTCAAATTTCGATGATGTAGAAAACTCTCGACATAGGTGCCGCGGGGGGGCCCATTTTTGGTCGCTATTAAGGCTTCTTCTAGAAGTCATTGGTTTTGACGGTGGCGGAGGCCCTGGCCTCGAGCTTGCTCAAGAAGGCGATGTTCGAAGCACTGATTTATTCTGGGAGCAAAGGCGTGAGACTTCATCGCATCGTTTTACTGATTTCTGTATTGAGTGCCGCGGTGACCGCGTTAGCCGGCTTTGCCGCTGGTGCGCAGACGTCGGTCCCAGCCGTGAGTGCATCGCCGTCACCGACGCCGTCGTACAGTTATTCTTCTTCGACCCCAACTCCGTCGCCAACACCTGCACCCTCGAATCTCAAGCCCATCATGTTCCAGGGTGTCGATATTGCGGCTTTCGTCGACGTCGCCAAGCGCGATATCGTGACCGTCATCAAACCTTTTAAGGTTTATCACTGGTCGCCCGGAGCGGGAGAAAGGTACTGGCAAGGAAAAGTAACGTCGGGTCATGATCCCGCGATGCTCGCTAATGCAAAAAAGCTGGGTAATGTCTTTTGGCGCACGGCTGGAACGAACATCAACTCATCGAATATGTATGGAAATGGTTTGTATGCAGCGGTCGACCCTGTCGCCACTTACAGCTACGCTCAAGGCGTCGATAATTTTGAGCTGATTGAGTTCACTGTGCCGACAGGAATTCAGTATCTTAATCTAGCGGCCCTTCACGCGACGGGTTGGGAGCAAGGCTCTGCGGCGAAGGCGGTGCTCAATCAGTTTTTGTGTCAAAATAGCAACTCGGGTTACTCAAACTCTGGCCTCAACCAGGTCGATTCGTTCTTTGAAAATGGCGGAGTTAACTTAAACCCTAAGTGTATGCCGCTGATTAAACAGGTCTACAAAGAAATCTTAAAAGTGAGCGGCCTCGCTTACAGCTACTCTTTTCAGTCGTTTGTTGTTTGCGAGCCCAGTCAAAATAATTCAAACAACGTTGCGTTTGTCTTTTTTAGCGGTGATTGGATGAACGCGTCGAACGTTGAACTCTACCAGACTCGGTCTCTCTATAATAAAGCCGAACGTCGCCAGATCCAGACTCTCTTTATCGGAAACCAAATAGCGCACGAAGCTGTCGATCACGCCGCTGCGTCAGCGGTGCAAACTCTTCTAACGCAAAACCCAAGTTATTCGATTACGGGTACGCAAACGACATGCAACTTAAGCTACTGCGAAATGAGGATTAATACCTGCGCGCCCGATGGTTACACTTGTATTGGTCAGAATTTACAGCTCCCTCTGCGAGTCGGCCCGACGATTCTTGCGTCAGAGGCGGTGCGCACTCAAGTTGGCGGGCTCCTCTGGAGCGATCTCGAAGGTCAGGCCAAGGTTTCACAAGCCGATACTGAAAAGTGGCTAAAAACTAATCGTCTTGGTTGCGACGGATCTCAATTCACGACACCTACCTACCCGCAAGCGAAAGCGACGCCATGAAAAATTTGAAACATGTTTGCTTAAGTCTTTCGTTTTTTGTTCTGGGTTCGGTGGCTGCCGCTTGCCCGATGAATTTAATGTGGAGACCGGTCAAAGCAACGCCGGAAATGTCGCTCTGTGAGGTTTATGATCGCTACCACCAAGCAGTCATTGACTTGCATGCGCGGGGCTATCAACAAGCTCGCCGTATCAGTAATTTAATGGCACCGCGATTTATTAATATGCCTGATTGGATGGGGCGCCGGACGGATGCTGCCGATTCAGCACTCACTCTTTACAGCCCGGCACCAACAACGTGGCTTGACTGGGAACGAGCGGCAATGATCGTCGACATTCGCGCTCAACAAAATTTTAAATCAGGTCAGTTTTCAAAAATCGATTTGAACTGGATCGTGTCGTTACATAAGAGTGTTCTCAAAGGTCTTTTGGATACGGCCGGAATCTTTCGTAAGATCAACAACCTCGGTATGCAAATGACGATTCGCGATTCGTTAACCGAGAAGCAAGTTAAGGGTGTTCAGTCAGTCACTTACACGCAAGCCGCACATCCGAGCTTGCGTCTTGTGCGATTTGTGCCGGTTGACTGTATCGAAAATCATTCCGCTGAATTTCAGGCGGCTGCATGGGCCAATATAAAATCAGGAGCAGGCGTGAAGGTCTCGGCGTGGAAAGTGATTCCGGCCGATCAGTTCTTTATCGGGGCTGATGGTCAGCGTCGTCAGTGTGGTTACTTGAGCTATGCTCCGCACCAAGAAATTCCGGCACAGCTCGACGCGTACGTTAAATACGTCAACGACTCGACGTCTTTTTGGGGCATGGCAGTGCTCAATAATCCGATCGCGGTTGCGGCACGGGCGCAGCGCTGGTGGATTACGATTCACCCATTCTATGATGGAAACGGCCGCATGAGCCGCTTCGTTATGGATCTGATGCTCGAGAGCCTCGGACTCCCGGCGCCGTTACTGAAAGACATGGACGACGATATGTTCTCGAGCGAGTCCGAGTGGACAGCTGAAGTTGGCCGCGGTTTACAGCGCGCAGTTGTCGCCGCCGAGGCGTGCGTGAAAAACCCAAAAGCGCGGGGCTGTTCAGAAATTGCTTTGCAGGTAAGAGCACGCTAATGAAAACATCGAACCTGACGTTCTTGATCGGAGTCTTAGCGAGCGCGTTTACTTTAAGCTGCTCGCGCTTAGGTGAGACTGAAATCGATCGTTCTGCGCAGTCGCTTTCGGCGGCTTCGATCGTTGCGTCGAGTGCTGCGCCAACAGATAAAGCAGAAAAAATCGCGGCGATTGCCGACACGCTTTTTTCGTCGGGCGCGTTTCAGCAAGCGCTTGATGTCACCGATGTAGCTTTGGAATTTGATTCGTCAAATTTGCGAGCCGGGTTGATCTCGGCGCTTGCGAGGCCGCTGTTAAATATGAAGGGCGCCATCCTGCGAGCAGCGCCGCTCGTCTTAGCGAACAGCAATAGCTATAACCAAAAATTTCGTCAAAAGTACCTCTCACTTTTAGGTGCAGACTTACAAAGCTATAATTACCGCACTTATGACTCGCGAAATCAGCCCAACGTTCGAAATTTTTCAACACTGTTCACGGACGCCGAGTTTTATAATGCACGTTCGTTCTACGCCGGCGGCGATTATCAAGGCGAGGTCGGGCTTGTTAAACGGGTCACCGAACTCGATGCGAAAAAGCCAGGCTACGCTTTGAAGACAGAAGCTGATCTACAGGTTGTTCTCGATTCGACGATTGAAAGCTTTGATCACTTGCGGGAATTTACCAAAGCCCATAAGAATTCGCAGATTACGATGACCGCGACGGCTCTCCTTATTCCGGATCTCATCGAGCGCTACGCGAGTGCATGCATCGTGAAAGAAAATCCGACGCTGGTTTATGAACTCACGTGCCCACCTGACGAAACGCGAACGCGCGTTTCGCTCAATCGCGCCGACTTTGAACTGATCGGTGATATCGCGGCTTACTACCAGTTCATGTTCACAGTTGCGGCTGGTTACGATGTTCCCGGTCTGGCAAAACTCTCGCTAGAAAAAGACGGAGAGGATGTTTATTCGCGCAAGCCTGATGCGAAGGCCGCGATGGAAGCTTTGGTCGCAACGCCAGGTTTTGGCAAACTCCGTTCGACGTCGAAGCTGCAAAAGCTTCAGTCCATGAGCTTAGATTTAATCGGTGGGTTGAATTGGGCTCTCGCCAATCAAGAAACTCTGTGTCGTGGGAATGCGAAGTTTCAAGCGCGTCAGGGTTTTGTTTTCAACGAAGGTTTTTGTCTCGGCGCAATGGGCGATATCCTAAGCCAAGCCACGAAAGCGACTTCGGGTCAGGCGATTGATTTGAATGTTGGCGGTGCGCACACGGCAGAGTTTAAGCCGTTTGCTTTCTTGGCAACTCCAATGCCAGATCTCATGACACTAAAGCCCGTCTTTAACAGTTTTGGCGCGGTCGTGTCTGTTAGTGATCAAACTCTGGGCGGAGCTTTTCCAAAATCTGAAGCTGACTATGTGCTAAAAGCGTCGGCTGGTGAGCAAGAGCCGTGAGGCCGCGGCTGGCTCTTGTGAGTGCAATCTTGGCAATCTTGAGCGCGCTACCTTCTGCGCAAGCAGCCGTGGCTGCTAACGAGGTAACGCCTCGTCTCGAGAATTTTCACCTTCAGGATTGTTTAAAAAACGACTGTCTTTCTGCGGTTGGACAAACCGCATTTATTGCGCAGGGTCGCCCCGCGCTCTCTGCGATTCATGTTCAGCTTGAACTTCAGCGTCACAATTCGAAACTGCTCAAGCTCAAGTGCGATTCATTTCGCTATGACGTCGTGACGCGCCTCTTGATGTGTGACAATCGAGACGTTCATGGCGAGTCCCTGACAATCGACCACAATTTTATAATTACAAAGTATCCTTAACGTGAGCGCGCCCGAGTCATGCGGGGTGTTCAACATGGCTTGTTTAAGAGCCAGACAGAAGCGTTCAAGAATCGTCTTAGATCTGAACCAGGAGCACGCCCTCGTTTGATTTTCCGTTAGCGAGGCGCTCGAAGTGCGACGGATAGCCGCCTAATTTTAAATATGTCTGTACGGCTTTTAAAACTTGGCCAGAGCCTTTGCCGGTCATGATTCGCACCTGGTGTTGGCCTTTTTTTTGCGATTCAACGATGAACCGATCGACTCGATCTTCAAGTCCGTCCATGCGTTGGCCGTGAAGATCGAGCGTCGAGCGGTTTAACAGAGTGGCGTTAGCTTTTGATTTTGCCATCGGGCTTAAACAGCTTCGATAATAGCGGCCACGCCCATTCCGCCAGCCGTGCAAATTGAAATCAGTCCGCGCCCTTTACCTTTTTGACTTAAAAGTTTCGCGAGTGTGCCGACAATTCGGCCGCCGGTTGCGCCAAACGGGTGCCCGAGCGCGACCGAGCCGCCGACAACATTCATCTTTGTGCGGTCAATCGAACCGAGCGCCGCTGAGCCCAAATATTTCTGGCAGTAAGCCTCATCTTCCCAGGCTTTCAGCGTGCAAAGGACCTGGGCCGCAAAGGCTTCATGAATTTCGTAGAAATCGAAATCTTGGAGTTTGAGCTGATTTCGTTTGAGCATGCGGCCAACCGCTAGTGTCGGCGCCATCAAGAGTCCGTCGCCTTGCGTGTAGTTAATGGCGGCCGCTTCGGCATCGACAAAGCGCGCGAGCGGCTGCCAAC
>JAYTHQ010000007.1:0-2145 GCA_043732445.1 Bdellovibrionales bacterium
GCAAGTTGCAGAATCGTGTTTGTGTTCGCAGCTGAGCCCGCCAAAACTTCGGCTTGCGAGTCGAACGAGAATTTTTTGAGCGCTGAATAGAACGAATCCTTCAACGTGATGCCGCCTGAGTTGTAGGCTCCCATGCGGAACGTAAAATACGCACTTCCGTTGAACGGGAGCGGGCTCGACATTGGCATATTTGTACAAGACATATGCGTGAGCTGGTCGACCGACGTGTCGTACGCGAAATCGAGTGTTTTCGAAGCCGTCGTCACGACGTCGCTGGCCGACGATTCGGCGGGAGACGTACAACCTGACAGAAGCGCCGCGCTTAGGCTCACCGCAACAACATTTCTTAAGATGGCTGTCTTCCGAGTCACCAAAATCCTCCGGGTGCAAAATCTCAGTCTTACACGCTGACTTATCGGATCATTTTGAACAGATCTTGTCCCTCAAGCAAAAGAACACGCTGAGGTGTCTCGTTTCGAAACAATGTTTGTTCCCTCAGCCTTCATTTCATTGCTATGTTAGACCCGCTTGAGGGGTTTCATGATTAAGACACTGTTTCACGTGCTGGCGACATTGCTGAGTTTCACCGCGTTTTTTGGCTCTCATGGGGCGCTTGCTTACGTTCCCTCAAGCAAGACGATTGCGGCCAGAGTCGCTCGCAACAACGGCAAAGGTCTGTATGCGATCGAGCAAGACGTACAGTTCCGCACCGGTTCTGAAACGGCTACCGTTCGCGAACGCTGGATCGTCGAAGACGGTGAGACCATGCGTCTTTGGGTGAGTTCAACGACCGGAACTCCGGCTCGATTCGACGCAGTTTACCGTGACGGAAAAAGAACCGCGCCAGATTTCAGCGGCGGTATTCACACATCGCCAATCTCATCCGAGTTTACCGAACGCTATTCGCACGTACGCACAGCGAACGATTTACTTCGCTCCCTCGTTCACGCGAGCGTTTTGCCGCAGTCATTTTTGAAAGATCGCTCGCACTTTACGCTCGCTCGCGAAAACGCCGAGACCAAAGCCGAACTCGCGGGTGAACCGCTCGTGCGCTTGGGCCGCAGCGGCGGCGTCGTGAATTATGTTTTCGGCGAACCGACTCCGACCGACGTAAATAAAAATCTGCCGGGTATTTGGATTGAGCAAGACGCCTTCGTATTGCGCCGTTTACGTTTTCCTTCACAAGCCGAACTGACCGCAAATCAATACGGCCTACAGGCTGGCAATATTCGTTTTCCAAATCAGCGCATCATCACTTGGGGCGATCACACGGCAGTTATTCGTTTGATTTCTGTAAAAAGCGTCGACGCCAAGTCGGCCGCTTCAGTTTTGAATCCGGCTTCAATTACAACGCCTGAAGCGAAAGCCGCAAAGCTTCCCGATCAAAATCAAGTGAAGGAGTTCTACTCGAGGTTTCGATGACGCTCGGGCCTGAACTCTGGAAGGTCGCGGTCGATGCGCCCCTCCCGACCACATTAACTTACAGAATTCCGCTCGAGCTTCGCGCGAATGAACACGTTCGGCGCGGTCAATCAGTGCTTGTTCCGCTCGGAAAAGGCCGCAAAGTTGCGGGCGTTTTGATCGGACCAAATGAAGACCCGATCGGAAAATTTAAACTCAAAGACATCGTCTCAATCGATGAAGAAAAGCCGCGCCTTCACGACTCGTTTTTAAAATGGCTCGAGTGGCTCGCGAAATATTACGTGCACCCGATCGGTCACGTCGTCGAAATGACTTTTCCCCCGCTGCCGCGAAAAGAAAAACAGCGTAAATCAAAAAAATCTCCGGTTGCACCAGAGCAGGTCGAGACCGCGCGGCCAACGTTGACCGAAGAACAAGCCCGCGTGATCAAAGATATCGAATCGCAACCGGGCTTCGCGGCGCACCTCGTTCATGGAGTGACCGGCTCTGGAAAAACTGAAATCTACATGCGACTCCTCGAGGATGTCGTCAAGCGCGGCCAACAGGGTATCGTGCTCGTTCCCGAAATTTCGCTGACTCCGCAGCTTGTTGAACGCTTCGTCAACCGACTTGGGAATGCGGTGGCCGTGATCCATTCCCACCTGACGCCTCGTGAAAAAACCAATCAGTGGTGGGCGATGGTCGAAGGTAAAAAGCAAATTCTGATCGGCGCACGCTCGGCGC
>JAYTHQ010000008.1:0-7314 GCA_043732445.1 Bdellovibrionales bacterium
TTTCCGGACACGTCTCGCTGATTGCGGTTGATCCTCGATCCGTCCAGCGCATGGGTCACATCCCGAGCGCAATCGACCACATTCGCTTGCTCAAACACCTGAAGGAGTCAGGCGCGCGTGCAATCGTCTACCTCCTCAGTCCGAATGAAGTCGTCGGGTCAGCCGACGAACTGGGTGAGCTCTCAAAGCTCATGCTCGCAACTCCTGGCTTTTACGTGGCCACCCAAGACGTCTCGCTGAAGGGAGAAGAGAACGCCAATAAACTTCTTCCGCCGTTTGAAAACATCAATCCGATCAGCGCACCGAAAACTGCCGATCGGGCGATTTTCGCTGGCGATAATGTTACCCGCCGCCTCATGATTTCTTATCAAGGTGAATCGATGCTTCACCCGATCATCGCGAAGACCTATAACCCGGCAGTCGGTGACGAGACAAAAATTCGCGGCGTCTTTGAGTACTTGCAATCGAATCAAGCTTACATCGACTACAGGCCGGCACATACCTACACGCCGGTGAGCTTCGTCGAGGCCGCGACAAACGGCAAACCTGACGAGCAGTTTCGCGACAAAATCGTCATCGTCGGCCGCGATATTCAATCGACGCCAAAAGACTATGTTCTTACACCTTATTCGCGCGACGTGATCGCGATGAGCGTGCTTGAACTCAACGCCAATATTTTCGATACGTTGATTTTAAATTCGGCGCCGCTCAAAGCACCGAACTGGATCGCCGTTCTCTTAACGTCGTTAATATCAATCTTTACTGTTTACCTGGTGCTCGCGGTCAAACCCACCCGCGGGCTCGCGATGCTCGGAATCGTGATCGCGAGTTTTTTCATCATCTGTTATTTATTCTTTTGGCTTGGCGGCATCTGGATCCCGATGGCGCAACCGGTCCTTTCCATCTTTATCTGTTACTACTTCTTTATTCCTTACCGCTTGATTATCGAGAATCGGCGTAGCTGGGAGTATTACCAAAAAAACCGACTGCTCACGCAGGTCGAGGAACTGAAAACAAATTTCTTGAGCATGATGTCGCACGATTTAAAAACGCCGATCGCACGCATTCAAGGGATGACCGACGTCGTTCTGCATGACCCGACACCGCTGTCGCGGCGTCAGCAAGAGGCTCTCGAAACGCTCTCGAAATCGTCGCAAGAATTGCTTGAGTTCGTGAGCTCGATTTTAAATTTGGGCCGAATCGAAAGCAAAGAGCTTAAGCTGCACATGCAGAGCCGCGACCCAAACACGCTGTTAACCGAAGTGATCGAGAAACTCGATTATTTGGCTCGCTCAAAACACATCTCGGTCAAAGCCGAGCTCGAAACCCTGTTTAGTTTACGGATGGATGTCGATCTGATGAGGCAGGTTTTTTCGAACCTGATCGAGAACGCGATCAAGTACAGCCCTGAAAATTCTTCCATCCTTATTACATCCGAGGAGAGAGATGGACGTATTATGATTCAGGTTTCAGATCAAGGCCTCGGTATCCCCGAAGACGAATTACCTCATGTTTTCACCAAGTTCTACCGGTCGAAAAATGCGAAGAATTCGGCGGTCAAAGGTTCGGGTCTTGGCCTCTACCTTGCTAAATACTTCGTGGAACTCCACTCCGGCTCTCTCTTTGTTGATAGTCAGCCGGGCGAAGGTTCAACTTTTACGGTCGAATTGCCGGTCAGTGCTCCGCTCTCAAGCTAGGTCCAATTTTGAAGGGATCCCACATGCTTCGCGTTCTCGTCGTCGATGACGATCAAGGTTTAAGATTCTCGGTTCGCGAAACGCTTGCGCAGGCCGGCGGCTTTGAAATCGACGAGGCTTTCGATGGTCTGAACGCCGTGGAGAAGATTCGCGCAAGTCACTACGATCTCGTCTTGCTTGACGTCGATATGCCTCGTTTAAACGGCCTCGAGGCACTTAAACTGATCAAAGAACATGACCCCTCTACCGTCGTTTTGATCATGACAGCTTTCGCGTCGATCGACGACGCAGTTCGCGCCGTCAAAGAAGGCGCTTACAACTACCTCTCGAAGCCCGTGAAGGGCGATGAACTCGTGAAACTCGTCGAGCGCGCCTTAAGCGCTCAGTCGTTGATCTCATCGATTGCGGCATCGGCGCCGATTTTGATGGAAGCCGGTCGTAAAATTATCGGTAACACGTCTGAAATGCAGAAGGTGTTCAACATCATCAACCGCCTTTCAAAAGTTGACACGCCAGTTTTGATCCGCGGGGCTTCGGGCACGGGCAAAGAGCTTGTTGCGCGCGCGATCCACTTTAACTCGTCTCGCAAAGACGAGAAATTTGTGGCGATCAACTGCTCGGCGATTCCCGAAAATCTTTTCGAGAGCGAACTTTTTGGTCATGAAAAAGGCTCGTTCACGGGCGCACACGAACGTAAGATCGGCCGCTTCCAGTTCGCCGAGGGCGGAACTCTGTTTCTCGACGAGATGGGCGAGATGCCGTTGACGATGCAAGTGAAGCTCCTGCGCGTTCTTCAGGAGCGCGTGTTTACGCCGGTCGGCTCAAACCGCGAGATCGAGTCTAACGTTCGCGTGATCGCGGCTACCAATCGAAACCTTGAGACGATGATTGCCGAAGGTAAATTCCGCGAAGATCTCTTCTATCGTCTGAACGTCGTTCCGATATTTTTACCGGCTCTCGCCGATCGTAAAAATGATATCGAAACTCTCGTGACGGGCTTTATCAAAAAATTTAATAAATCCCACGTCAAACGCGTGATCGGCGTTTCGCCAGAGACGATGACGGTCCTTAAAAAATATCAGTGGCCAGGAAATATTCGCGAACTTGAGAATGTCATTGAACATGCGTTCATTCTCGAGAACGGCAACACGCTCACGCTGGGTTCAATTCCTGATTCAGTCTTGGTGGCGACAGGTACGACGATCACTCAGATCAGCTCAGAGTCTGAAAGAGCCGATCTCAAGACGGCCATTAACCAGATGGTTTCTGAGGGCGACCTCAACGATCAAGATGTTGAGGCCTCAGATCTCGACGGTGTTGAAACTGATCATGCGAACGAAATCAGCCCGCGCGGTGAAATGGTTTCGATCAACGGCGAAGCTCTCGACTTCAACAAACACAAAGAGGCTTTCGAGCGCGAGTTTATCGTGAAAGCATTGACGACCTTCAAAGGCCGCATCAATCAAACGGCCCTTCACGCGAATATCCCGAAGAAGACGTTGCTTCGCAAAATCGAAAAATACGGCATCATCGCTCGGGACTTTGCCGATAAGCCGGTTTAGGAATGTTGTTAAAGCCAGCCTCGATTTTAGCGCTTCTTTTTCCAATGGTTGCGAATGCTGCCGTTTTCGGCGTCGATAATCGTCGCAGCCTGACGGGCGGGACCGTGATCGATGATTTCGCCCGCTCGACAGCGGTGGCCGTGATCAGCTCATACGTGACCTCATCTCGGCCTGGCACTCTTGATCTCCAAACCGATCCCTCACCTCAGATGTGTGCCGGCGAGCCGTTCGCAA
Organism: Bdellovibrionales bacterium; assembly: GCA_043732445.1. GTDB lineage: Bacteria > Bdellovibrionota > Bdellovibrionia > Bdellovibrionales > JAMPXM01 > CAJYOV01. Next base: position 3,494 of record JAYTHQ010000008.1, read on the forward strand.
ACGAGCGGTTCTTGAACTACGCTTGTACCGGATTTTTGATTGCACCCGATTTGTTGGTGACGGCCGGACACTGCGTTTATGCGGTCAACACTCCCAACCAAGAATTGAAGAACGAAACCGGTCTCTCTTGCAAAACATTCGCTTGGCTCTTTGATTATGCAGATTCGAAAACCAGCCTTGCGCAAACCGCTGGCCTTAACGCCAACCGTCTTTTTGGCTGCAAGCAAATCATCTACGCAACGCAAACGGAAAAAGCCCCGTTTCTTGACTACGCATTGATTCAACTCGATCGACCTGCCTTTGGCCGCTCGTCGTTTAAGATCGCATCGAACCTTCCGCAGATCGGAAGTTCGGTTTCAATGATCGGTTATCCATTCGGGATGCCTGTTCAATTTTCTGATCACGCCCGGGTGACTCTCGATCAGCCGGCGCGTGACAGCTTTCTCACCAATCTTGATGCGTTTCCAGGCAATAGCGGAAGTCCCGTTCTCAACGCCAAATTTGAGGTCGTCGGAATTCTGATTGGCGGAACGCCGACGGAGGACTTCTATACCGATAAAAAATCAGGTTGCCAGCATGTGAACCGCTGCGATGACGGCGGGAAATCGTGCGTCGTTCCCGACACAAATACGGCGGTTCTCCCTGGCTACCAGGGTGTCGGATCCGAGGTGCAAAGAATTGCGCCGATCCGAAAGTTGCTTGAAAAGTAAGCCTGACCGTTTAATCCACAAATGAATCCACATTTGCGACTGTCAAACCGCAAAGTTTTGCGTCTGAAAAACAATGTTCTTGGTGCGCTCTGAATCTGCTCAAATGTTCGCCATTCTCGGTTTTTCGTTGCAGGTTTTGTTAGAGAATCGTTAGTTTCACGCCCCTATGGCTTTGGGCACTTCAACACCTCCGCGGGCTTATACTCGCGAAACTCTCACGACGGCATTTAACTGGCTGCAATCGCAGCCAGAAGGCATACGCACGAGGGCCACGACGCCTGACGCGCTGGTTGCGCTGTACATGCAAGCCACTCATCGGCCTTCGGGCGCCCGCGCTGATTACGGCCAAACGGCCCTCGAGATTGAAGCTCCGGTCAGCTCTCAGGCCTTCATGTCAGATCTTAAAAACTTAGCCGAAGGTTTGAAGGAATTCGACGATTCCAAAGTCACGCGCTCTTCAGGGCCGCTAACCGAAAACAAGATGTCCACATCTGTACCGTCGGCTGCGGCCTCGATGGCCGCTCCTAGAGCTGCGACTCGATCGGGACCTGTCTCGGCCCCGTCTCCGTCAGAGATGGGGCTCAATGACCGCAGCGTTTCGATGCTCCGCGAGGTCCAGTTGGCCATGAATCTCTCGAGCGAGGCCGAAGCATTGAACATGATGATCGCCGTCGCGTATAAGAATTTGAAATCCGTTATCGCCTGACTCCGGGCTCGTTTGCTATATCTTAAGGACTATGGCGAAAAGCTCGATCAGTTCATCCGAAGCAAAAAAATCCAATCAGTTTTCTCCCGTGAAACCTGACGTCCAAATCGCGAAGCAGGAAGAAGCGATTCTCGACTTCTGGGATCAGGCCAAAATTTTTCAACAGTCGATGAAAACGCCAGCCAGCCGCACTCCTGTGAAGACTTACAGCTTTTACGACGGCCCGCCGTTTGCGACCGGCCTGCCGCACTATGGGCATTTACTGGCAGGAGTTCTCAAGGACGTTGTTCCTCGCTACTGGACAATGAAGGGCTACACCGTTCCGCGCCGTTTCGGTTGGGACTGTCATGGCCTCCCGGTTGAATACGAGATCAATAAAGCCCACGGCATTACCTCGCGCAAAGATGTCTTCAAAATGGGGGTTCATAAATACAACGACGCCTGCCGAAGCATCGTTCAAAAGTATTCTCACGAATGGAAAACGACCGTTCGCCGAGTGGGCCGGTGGGTCGACATGGAAAATCCGTACTTCACGATGGACGTCGAGTTCATGCAGAGCGTGTGGTGGGTTTTTCAGGAGATGTACAAACAAGGTTTAATTTACGAAGGTTACAAAGTCGTTCCGTACTCGGTCGGCATTTCGACGTCGCTTTCGAATTTTGAAGCGAACTCGAATTACAAAATGGTGCAGGACCCGGCACTCACCGTTTTATTCGAAATTCAGAACCAACCCAACACGTTTGCGCTCGCCTGGACAACGACGCCTTGGACCTTACCGTCAAACTTAGGTCTCGCAGTCGGTCTCGATCTTGATTACGTCCGCGTGAAAGAGCATTCGACCGGTCGGTTCTTAATTTTGGCCGAAGCGCGTTTGAACGAAACGTTCAAAGATGCCGCAAAGGAAGTTGAAGTCGTCGAGAAGATGAAGGGAAAAGATCTCGTCGAACTCACCTACAAACCGGTGTTCTCGTTTTTTGGTGACCGCGCGGCGAAAGGTGCCTTCCGGATCATTTCCGCCGAACATGTCACGACCGAGAGCGGCACCGGCATCGTTCACATGGCGCCAGCTTTTGGCGAAGAAGATTACGTGGCGTGCGCCAAAGCCGGTATTCCATTGGTCAATCCGGTCGATGACGACGGCATGTTTACGAGCGAAGTACCACCGTACGCCGGAAAGCGCGTAAAAGATGCCGACAAGGATATCATCGCGGATTTAAAAAAAGCCGGTCAGCTTTTTAAACAAGATACCATTCAGCACAGTTACCCGTTTTGTTATCGCTCAGAGACACCGTTGATTTACCGGGCTGTTGCGTCTTGGTTTGTCGCAGTCGAGAAAGTCAAAGATCGCCTAGTTCAGAACAATAAGGACACCAATTGGGTTCCAGATCATTTGCGTGATGGACGTTTCGGAAATTGGCTCGAGAACGCACGCGATTGGGCGATTTCGCGCAATCGTTTTTGGGGAACTCCACTGCCAATTTGGCGTAACCGTGAAGGCGAAATTATTTGCGTGGGCTCGCGCGATGAACTCGAGACGTTGTCGGGTCAAAAAGTAAACGATTTGCATATGGAATTCGTTGATCAAATCGAAATTCCGTCGCCGACTGGCAAATCGCCACTGAAGCGTGTTGAAGGTGTTCTCGATTGTTGGTTTGAATCGGGCTCGATGCCGTATGCGCAGTCCGGTTATCCAAAAGCGAACAAAGCCGAATTTGAAACTACATTTCCCGCAGATTTTATTGCGGAAGGGCTCGATCAAACCCGCGGCTGGTTCTACACACTTTCGGTCATTGGAACCGTGTTGTTCAATAAGGCACCATTTAAAAACGTCATCGTGAACGGCCTTGTGTTAGCCGAAGATGGCCGCAAGATGTCGAAGAGCCTGAAGAACTACCCCGACCCCATGGAAGTTTTGAATCAGCACGGTGCCGATGCGCTTCGCTTGTATTTAATCGATTCGCCGGTGGTGAAGGGCCAAGAAATCAAATTCTCAGAAAAAGGTGTTTTCGACATCGTTCGAAAAATCTTACTTCGTTGGTGGAATTCGTATTCGTTCTTCGTGAACTACGCAAACATCGATGGCTTTCAACCTCGTGGTGACGCAAAGAAGTCGACCAACATCCTCGACCAGTGGGTCTTGTCACGTTTGAATGGTCTCATTGCAAACACGCGCACCGAGATGGATGCTTACCGTTTGTATAACGTCGTTCCTCAATTGCTCGAGTTCATCGAAGATTTGACTAACACCTACATTCGTTTCAACCGCTCGCATTTCTGGGAACAAGGAGAGCTTGATTCGAATGAATCGAAACGTTTTGCGTACGAAACTTTGTACGAAGTTTTGACGACCCTGTCGCGCCTCATGGCGCCGTTTGCGCCGTTTATGTCGGAGGTGACGTACAAAA
>JAYTHQ010000009.1:0-7277 GCA_043732445.1 Bdellovibrionales bacterium
GAAAAAAATCGCCACCATTGCCGAAGGCATCGCCGTCAAGAACCCGAGCCAAGCGATGTTCGATACATATATCGGCCCACTCGTCGATGAGATCGTTGCGGTTGACGATAATGAAATTGCCCAGGCGATCGTTTTTTTAATGGAAAAAGCGAAAACCGTCACCGAAGGCGCGGGGGCCGCGGCATTTGCGGCTGTTCTCACAAAAGGGGCGACGTTAAAGCTCGGGCAAAAATCGTGCATCATCCTTTGTGGCGGGAACATCGACTTCACGGTTATGGCAAAGGTGATTGAGCGTGGGCTCCGTCAAGAGCACCGCCTTGCGCGAATGACTTTGATCGTCGACGATTTGCCCGGGAATCTAAATCGCATCACGACCGTGATGAGTGATCTCCGCGCCAATATTCTTGAGGTCTACCACGACCGCGTTTCACCAGAGCTGGCGATGCGCGAAACGCGCATCGACCTCTTGATTGAAACCGCGAGCAACGAACATATCAGTGAAATTCAAAGAGCTCTGAAGACTCAGGGCTTCCGAATTCTTTGAATTAATCGACTTTTTCTTTGGCCGGTTCGGCTTCGCCCCAGGCGCCCCCGCCGGCTGCGGAGAGGCGCACTTCATCGCCGATCTCGAGATCGATCAGACCTTCGAGGCTCGTCAGTGATTCTTTTGTACCGTTGGCGCGTACGACGTCAAGCGCGGCGGAGTTTCCGGCACGCCCGCCGTTTTGCCCGTCGATTCGCGAGAACGATCGGCCCAAGAGCCAACGAAGTTTTGCGGCTTCGCTGACACAACAAGCGACAAGTTCAGCGTCGCCGCCGCGTTTGATCCCTTTTCCGCCTGAGCCTTTCAGCAATCCCGCCGCCGTTAAGACGACAGGTGCTGCAGCTTCGATAGCTTCAATTGACGATGTGATCTGCGAATTCCAGGCGCCGAAGGCATCTTGGCCTGATTGTGCCGCCACTGCGCCAGTACCTGGTGCTGATGTTAAGAGAACCGCGCGGCCGCCGCTAAACTCGAGCTGTACGAGAGCCTCAGATCCGGCACTCGACGCGCGTTTCAGCGCCGGGTTTACTTTGGCCAATGCCTGGTGAATGAGTTCGCCGAGAAGCGGTACAACTAGAGAAAACCCACGCTCAAGGCTCAGTTGTGCGCGCGTTGCGAGAAGCGAGTTTGTCGGCGCGCTCACCTGGAAATGACCGAGGACATTTGAAGTGAGCGGCGGGCTTTCACTGATTAACGCCAGCACAGACCAGACGCAAGTGCCGAAGGTCACGACATCGGTAAGCCCCACTTTTTGCGACGATTCGGTGCCTTTAAAGTCGAACTGCACATGTTTTTCGGTGAGTTCCAGGTTGAGTTTAATGAGTTCATTTGAGCCGAGCACCCGGCCGCTCACGATCGCCGTTCCCAATGGAAGTTTTGCGATCGAGGTCTCGAACGCGAGGCCCGAATCCTCTAGGTAGGTCGCAAAAGTCGCTTGATCAAATCCCGACCCCGAAACGCGTGCGAGCACTTCAAACTTTCGCGCGACTTCGAACAGTCGTGCAGCTGTCTGCTCTATTTTTAATTTAAGATTCGGTGCGGCCAAAGGGTGCGAGGCGATCGCGGTCAGAAGATCGCGATTCAAAATTTTCTGAGATGCGATCAGCATTGGTGGAACGCGAACGCCTTCATCATCGATTTTGCCGCTCGCACTGAGCCTGCGAGGCGTACTGAAGCGCGCGGCGATCAGCAAATCACCGTCGGGTAAAGACGCGGCCGTCACGCACGTGAACGTGCTCAGAGAAAAAGAGCCCGAGGAGGGGTCGTTGACCAAACCTAGATCGCCACTTTTTAATTTCAGATATTGATAACAAGTCGTCGCTGCCTGAGGAAGTGTCCCAAGATCAGGCGGGGCGGTCGGGCGCAAGTCGAGTGTGGTCAAGTCGCGGGCTTGAAGAACGGCGGTCGCGCAATGAGCGTCGCGCAGATCTTTCAATGCGTTTTCAAAGACCGACTGAAGATAAACCGAACGAGCGCTCGAAAAATTCCAGCGCGAGCGGTGTGTGCGTTTGGGAGGGGCGACGGCCACTAGATGGTCCTCCCGAGAGCAGCCGTCGAAATCGTTAGTTCTGGCTCGACGATAAACTGAACGTCACTGCGGCGGCGTTCGAGTAACGGCAATACGCTCGGAGCCAGCGGGCCCGCGACAAAAACCTTAGCGGCCTTCGACAGTTTGAAGCTCAGATCCATCGAGAGCCTTTCGACGAAGCCCGATTCGAGATCTTCGGCGATGTCTTTCGCGTCGGCCCCTCGGCGGCCAGGCTCGGCCAAGTTTTTGCCGAGTGTCGCGATCGCTTCCAGAATCCGCGCTGACGTTTTGGCTTGAACGCGGTCACTGAAGCCTTCGATGTCACCCTTGAGCGCATCGCGGACAAATAAAATATCGAGAAGTGTCAGCTGATGACTTTTGCCAAATAACATCGGGCCAGGCTCGTAACCGCGATCGACCGATGACCAGGAGGGAAACGGCCACGACGAAGCGCCGATCTGGCAGGTCGGCTGAACCGGTAGCAGATAGCTCGCCAGCGATCCATCATTCAGGCGCTGGAAACCCAAAAATTCTTCGAGCCCAAAAAAATACGCGAGTTCGACATCGGCGGGAATCGCGTGCAGAAGGGCAGTCTCAACGCCGCCCCTGACAAAAGACGCCGAGGTCGCGTCGGCGATACCGTTCGTTGTCCAGAATCGAATTTTCCAGTCGTCTTCGAGTTTTTCTTCGGTGAGGACTTTCTGAAGGGATTCAAAATCGTCGCGAACGACCGCTTCCGCAAAGGCGCATTCGATGGTTCGCCGGATCCGTTCGACTTCGTTGAGACCGGAGGCGCCAGGTAACTCATGACTGGCGATCACGTGAAATCCGCGTTCGCGAAAAAATGCGGCGGCTTGCTTTTCGTGAGCGGGAAAACGGTCGGCATGAAGAAAACAGATCGCGATCTCTTTGGCTTTCATCAACTCAAGTTTGGCGACCAGAAATTCGAGCTCGTCGAGTTTCAAAGGTGTTTGAATTTGACCATCGGCGAGAGTGCGCTCAGCGATGCCGAATGTTTTATCTCCAGATGTTGGAAACCACGCTCGCTCAGTCCGTAACGTTGGCGTCGCGCCAGCCATTCGCGGTCCCAGCTTGGCCCATGATTCAAAGCCGGCGGTGACGAGCGCGAAGGGTTCGGAGCCCTGCCTGCGGGTAACCGACATCTCTGCGCGCGAAGTCGCGATGCGAATTTCGCCCGACGCCGTTTTTTCGATTGAGCGAATTTTCAGCAAAGTCTCGCGTAATGTTTCGGAGACAGTTTTTTTTGAGTGAAGCCAGCGCGTCGTAGAAAAGTGGGGCCCCGGCTTTTCGCCGGTTTTCGCAGAGATTTCTGCGAAGGAATCGCCTAACCAAATACCGACCCGTTCGGATCCGAGAGAACGCATAGCAGGTGAGCGTGCCATAAAAACCTCGAGGTTGACCAGAGGTCAAATTCGAGGTGGAAATAGACCCCTGTTCGCGCTTCTTACCCGCCCAGAGGAAATCCTTGAACCCATCAACGTCTCCATTCATCGTCACCATCGATGGGCCCGCCGCGAGCGGAAAGTCATCGGTGAGCCGCGAAGTCGCAAAGACAATCGGTTGGTCGTGGGTTTCGACAGGTGCTTTCTACCGAGGGCTCGCCTACATTGCCCACGCGGTGAAATGCGATCTAGCGAGCGAAGATGCAGTTGTTAAGCTTGCGCAAAGTTCTGATTGGGCAGTCCGAATGACACCCGAAGAGACCCGGGTCCTGATGGGTCAAAAAGACGTCACCGACCAAATCGGTCGCGAGGAGGTCGGCTCTCTGGCTTCAAGAATCAGCTCTTTTCCGAAGGTTCGCGCCGCACTTTTAGATGCGCAGCGCCAGTGCGCGATCGGCGTTTCAGGCCTGGTGGCCGAGGGCCGCGACTGTGGAACCGTCGTCTTCCCAAAAGCTCAGGTTAAGATCTTTTTGACCGCACGTGCTGAAGATCGAGCGGCCCGTCGCGCCCTCGAAGAAGGCCGCGACGTTGGCCATTTGATGACCGAACAACAGACCCGCGACACCCAAGACGCCAACCGCAAAGCAGCTCCCCTGCAGGCCCCAGCAGACGCGCATGTCATCGATACGACCGACCTTTCCTTCATGGAAGTGGTCGAGCGGGTCGAAGACTATATTCGCCTTGCGAAGACCTAGAGAGTCGGTTCAGCGCTTGTCGTTCCGGTTGGCCGTACCGTTTTCCCTAGACGCCGTCTTGACTTAGCCCCCCTCGCCCGCTGATAACCATCCTTCCGTTTGGACTCGGCTTTTCCGCCACCAGCGAAATGGTCTGCTGTGGGCGGAATTAGCGTGGGTTTGAGAGGACAAGGGCAGCGATATTTAAGTCGTGTGCTCCAAAGGAGGATTTTAAAAATCTATATGAGTGAAACGACCAAACTGACCCTCACCAAGGCTCAAAAAGAGCGCGCAAGTATCATGGCCCTTCTCGACGATGGAGAAGTGAGCACAAAAGCAGACGCTGGGTTCACCAGCCTGTTCGAAGAATCAGTCAAAGAAAAAGACTTTAAAGTTGGCGATGTCGTTCACGGCACCGTTGTCGAAGTCCAATCTGACTACGTCTTAGTCGACATCAATTACAAATCTGAAGGGTTGATTCCAATCAACGAATTCCGGGTTGTTGATGGCGTGCGCCAGATCAAAGCCGGCGACCAGATCGAAGTTTACATCGACCGGGTCGAAAACGAAAACGGCATGGTTGTTCTCTCTAAAGATAAAGCTGACATGCTCCGTGCGTGGAACGACATCTCTCGTGCCGCAGAAAACGAAGAGCTCATCGAAGGTACGATCATCGCCAAAGTTAAAGGCGGATTGTCTGTCGATATCGGCGTCAAAGCCTTCTTGCCAGGTTCGCAAATTGATTTGCGTCCGGTCCGCAACATGGACATCTACATCGGCAAGAAATATAAATTCAAAGTTATCAAGTTTAACAAGAAGCGCGGCAATATCGTGCTCTCTCGTCGTGCTCTTCTCGAAGAAGAACGCGAGAACTTACGTTCGCAAACTCTCGACGCGATGAAAGAGGGTTCTATTGTCACGGGTATCGTGAAGAACATCACCGATTACGGTGCGTTCATCGATCTCGGCGGCATGGACGGTCTCCTTCACATCACGGATATGTCGTGGGGCCGCGTAAAGCACCCTTCGGAAATCCTGAACATCGGCGACGAACTCAAAGTACAAGTTTTGAAGTACGACACAGAACGCGAGCGCGTATCTCTCGGCTTAAAACAACTTCAAGCCGACCCTTGGGAAACTGCAAAAGCGGGCTTCCCGAAAGACACGAAGCTCAAAGGTAAAGTTGTCAGCCTCGCTGATTACGGCGCATTCATCGAGTTGTCTGACGGTGTTGAAGGCCTCATCCACGTTTCTGAAATGTCATGGACGAAGCGCGTAAAGCACCCATCGCAAATCGTGAACGTCGGCGACGAAGTTGACGTGATCGTTCTCGAAGTTGACGGCGCCAACCGCCGCATCTCTTTGGGCATGAAGCAGTTGATGCCGAATCCGTGGGTTGAGTTGAAAGAAAACTACCTCCCGGGCACGATCATCGAAGGCGAAGTGAAGTCGATCACTGATTTCGGGATCTTTGTTGGTATCGAAGAAGGCATCGACGGCCTCGTTCATATCTCGGATTTCTCTTGGACAAAACGCGTGAACCATCCGTCAGAGATGTTCGAAAAGGGCAAAAAAGTCCGCGCAGTTGTTCTCGGAGTTGATATCGAAAATGAGCGTTTCTCTCTCGGCTTAAAGCAGCTCGAGCAAGATCCTTGGGCGCACATCGATGAGAAATACAAAATCGGAACTCAGCACGACGTGAAGATCACGAAAATGGCCGACTTCGGCGTCTTCGTTGAACTTGAGGCCGATATCGAAGGCTTGATCCACATCTCTGAGATCTCGATGGACCGCATCACGAAACCAGAAGAAGCCGTGAAAGTTGGCGACGTTTTGAAGGCCGAGATTATCTCGATCGACAAAGACGCCCGCAAAATCGGTCTCTCGGCGAAACTCGTCAAACTCCGTGAACAAAAAATGGATGTTGAAGACTACGTCAAAAAAGCGACGTCGACCGCGAAGACAACAATGGGAGATCTCTTCGGAGATGCTCTTAAGGGTCTCGCGCCAGGCGCAGTGCCGCCAGTCAGTGGCACAGAAACAAAAGACGATCAGTAAGATTTCAAATCTTATTGTTTCAACGAAAAAGGCGCACTTTGTGGCGCCTTTTTCATTTTAAGAAGCGATCTTCATCAAACACCGCTAGACAGTCGGTAGAAACGATTGCCAAAGTAGCGATATGGCTCGTCGAGATTCCGGAAAAAAAGCGGCAAAGGGTGGCAAAGCTCGCTCTTCGCGCAAAGCGTCTTCGCCCTCGAAGTCTAAAGCTGCACCTAGCGAATGGCCCTTGAAACGCGATGTTTTGTTTAAGCCCGGGCGCTTTAAATACGTTCGCAAACAAGTTGAAACGAAGGGCTGCGTTTTCTGCGAAGCGCTGGCGAAAGGCCGATCACGCGAGTCACTTTTGCTCTATGCCGATGCCTTGGTGATGGTCATCATGAATAAGTACCCCTACAATCCTGGGCACCTATTGGTGCTACCGCGTCGGCATGAGGGCGAGCTCACCACTCTGACCAAAGCCGAGGTCGACGCTGTCTTTGAAATGGTTCAAACGTGCGTAAAGCTTCAGGGCGAGTCCAATCAACCGGCTGGCTTCAACGTAGGGCTCAACCTAGGAGCGTCTGCGGGCGCCGGGATCCCTGAGCACCTGCATGTGCACGTGATTCCTCGCTGGACGGGTGACACCAATTTCTTTCCGCTCATTGCTCAGACCAAGGTGGTCGTCGAAACTCTTGAGCAGACTTACGATCGCCTGTTACCCTATTTCGACGCTAGATAACTCTCTCGAAGGAATTCGAATTGAAGTTGCCCGTGGATTTTGAGTACGAACTCGATCATATCGCGATTGCGGTTAACACGCTCGAAGAGGGCGCGAGGTTCTATAAAGCGATCGGATTCGGCGAGATGTTAACCGAAGATGTGCCCTCGCAAAAAGTTCTGACGGGCTTTTTTAAACTCGGCAACGACGCGAATATCGAACTCCTTGCGCCGACGTCACCTGATAGTACGATTAAAAAATTTCTCGATAAACGTGGACCCGGTATTCATCACATTTGTTTGCGGGTGAA
>JAYTHQ010000010.1:0-2111 GCA_043732445.1 Bdellovibrionales bacterium
AGGTTTGTTCCGCGATCGCTGCGTCCTGCTTCTTGCACAGCTTTGAGATCCAACAGCTCGCGTAGCGAAATGCTCACGAGGGCCTTGGAAATATCGAGCTGCTCAATCAGATCCGCCGCATCAAGAGGACGCGTCGAGAGAAAAAGTCGCGACCAAATCCGCCCGTGGATTCGCTTGAAACCCCAGTTGTGGATGAGCTCGCCAAGTTGAGTGGAAAGTGCGTCGAGTTCGGGGAGTTGTTTCGATTCGCTCATAAGATGCCTTTCTAGTTACGCTTCAAGAGCCTGTGAACTACGATCCTATTCGAGAATGATCGAATGTTCAAGCAGTCTTGAACGATTTTTAACGACGCTCAATCGAGCTTGTGCAACCACTTGAAAAGGTTGAGGATACGGGCCATGAGAATTTTAATGACCGGGGCGACAGGCCTCATTGGAAAAGAGATCGGCAAGCGCCTCATCGAAAATGGCCATGAGGTCACGGCGCTGGTTCGAGAGATCGATCGCGCGCGGCAAGAGCTGCCGTTTCCGGCCCGCTTGGTTCAATGGAACGTAGGCGACGACATCTCAACTGACGCCATGAAAGACGTTGAGGGCATCATAAGTCTGGCGGGCGAGCCGATCGCTAGCGGGCGGTGGACGCCCGAGAGAAAGCAGCGAATTCTCTCTTCGCGGGTCGAGGGAACGCGTGCTCTGGTGAGCGCGGCGTTAAAAAGTAAAACTCGTTTGAAAGTTTTTGTTTCTGGTTCAGCCGTCGGCATTTACGGCAACCGCGGCGACGAAATTCTCGACGAGGGCTCGGAGCGCGGAAAAGGTTTTCTTGCCGATGTTTCGGCCGACTGGGAAGCCGAGCTTGCGCCGCTCGAGGCGGCCGCGATTCGTCAGGTTGCCGTACGAACGTCGGTGGTCTTAGCTAGGCACGGCGGTGCTCTCGAAAAGCTTTTTCCGCTTTTTGAGAAGGGGGTCGCGGGTCATCTCGGTAGTGGCCAACAGTGGATGAGCTGGATTCACCTCGACGACATCGCGCGCTTGTTTATTTTTGCGCTCGAAAACGAATCAGTTCATGGGCCGCTCAACGGAACGGCGCCGGAGCCGGTCCGAAACGCGCGATTTACGATCGAGTTGGCTCGTGCGCTTGGAAAATCCGTCTTCTTGCCAGTACCCGAAATCGCTTTGAAGGTCGCATTCGGCGAAATGGCCACAAGCATTTTAAATAGCCAACGGGCGCTACCGACCAAAGCGCAAAATCTTGGTTTTCAGTTCGAATTCGGTGGCATTACAGAGGCTCTTCAATCGATCGCGGCGCCCCTTCGAGGTGGGCAACATGAAATCTTTCGCGAACAGTGGTTACCCCTCAAGCCCGACGAAATTTTCCCGTTCTACGCCGACGAAAAAAACCTCGAAGCTCTAACACCGCCTTTTTTGAAATTTAAAGTTCTCGGCAAATCGACGACTGAAATGACCGACGGCACATTGATCGACTACAAGCTCTCAATGTACGGGCTGTCGTTCAAATGGCGCACGCGAATCGAGGAGTGGCGGCCCAACCAGCGCTTTGTCGACACGCAACTCAAAGGGCCGTATCAAAAATGGCATCATGTCCATGATTTCATTCCACTCGGCGGCGGTACGTTGATCCGAGACTGTGTGGCGTATAAACTTCCGCTCGGGCTTTTGGGTGAGACGTTTGCTGGCTGGAAAGTCGGCGGCGATGTGGCCAAGATTTTTGCGTATCGCCGGCAAGTGATCGATCATCAATTTGGAGCTCAGCCGCGATGACTGCGGGCCCACAGCTCTGCGCTGCCACCCTTGCGGTCGGGACCGAAGTTACCGACGGTCAGATCACCGATCGCAATTCGGCCTGGATTTCGAAGCAGCTCGTCACGGCGGGGATCGACGTGGTTGAGCACCGCGCGGTGCCTGATGAGAGAAAGAAAATCTCGACAGCGCTTCGTGAACTCTCATCGACGGTCGACTTGCTTTTTATCACCGGTGGACTGGGTCCAACGAGCGACGACATTACTCGCGAGCTGGTGGCCGAAGTTTTTCAGAGTCCGCTCGAATTTCATGAGCCCAGCTGGGCGCGCATAGTTGAGCGATTCGCAGCGCGCG
>JAYTHQ010000011.1:0-7264 GCA_043732445.1 Bdellovibrionales bacterium
CCACACATCAGCAGGGCCCATGTCCCGAGATAAAACCAACGGTCGGCAAAAGTGCCATCGAGCGGAAGAACGACACTTCCGTGTAGCGCGAACCACAGAAATAAAATGCCAACCGAAAATTCGAAGACCCGCTTTTCAATGTCGGTTTTTAACCGTGTCCAGAGAAGTCGAAGAGCCCCGATAAAGATCAGTACGCCCAGAAGCGGAAGCCAGAAAAGTGCGACCGAAAGCGAATGAACGGCAAAATCTGTGACGAGCGAGATCCTGAGGGGAAAGACGAAGACTTCAATGTAATGCCAGATAATCAGCGGCACCGTCATCAATCTTTCGAGATAACTAGCTTGCTGAATCAACAGCACTCGGTGCTCGTATGACAGCAGCCCCGAGTGAATTCGCAGACTGGCGTAAATGACCGCGATCACAAACGCCACGCCGAGTGCCGCTTTTAGGCGTGATCGATCAAAATAAAAAGTCGCCATCGGTACGATGGCCAAAAAAAGTGCTCCGGTTTCTTTTGAGAGCAGGCTTGCCATGAGGCAGACGCCCAAAGCAACGCACGCAAGCCAAGTCTGCTTCAACCACAGAAACGTCACGAGCCCTAAAAGACCGAAGACGAAGTAGAGCGCATCTTGTGCATCGGCGATGTAGGCAACGATCTCGCTATTGATTGGATGCACGACAAAAAGCAGGCCGCATAAAAATGCGATAGGCCCTTCGAAAAACTGAATGAGAAAAATAAAAATGAGGGCACTACTCAGAACATGGCAGATCAGGAGCGGGAGCCGAAACGCAAAGGCATTTTCGCCAAATAGATGCCAAATGGTCGCAAAATAAACCGTCATGAGTGGCTTAAAATAAATTCCGCCCATCTTCGCGCCTCCACCAGAGTCCATGGTCGAGGAGGTGAAGTACTGAGGCCATTCCGAGATGTTTTGAATATGGACGTTATGGGTGACCTGAATTTCATCATCCATCAAAAATGGATTATCGAGAAAAGGCCCAAACAGCGCGCCCCCAGCGGCCGCGTAACCAACAAATGCCAAGAAAAAGAGTTTGAGGGAGTTCTTTTTTAACATCGTCATTCGGCTAAAGCTCTCGGCGGATAAAGTTGAAAGGCAAATAAGAGCGTCAACGCACAGATCAGAATGTTACGAAGCAAGACGAGGCCCGTAAAGCCAGACTTCTGATCAGCGACGGCTTCGATCATCGATAATAAGTAAAATGTCAGCGCCAGAGCCAATAGAAAACAAGTGGCGAAAGCGCGAAAAGCCCACGGACGCGCCCTAAATTTCGAATGCCAAGAAAGAAGTGGCATAAACGCAACGGCCCAGATGAGAAAGCCGGTTGGCGACGCCAGAGCATTATAGTCGAGATCGATTTCTAGAAACTCTGACGCCAAGATCACAGCAAAACCAACCGTGGCGATCGCCATGAAAATGCCAAGATAAAAATGCTGAGGCCGTCTCCGGAGTCTTTCACGCGACCATTTCGCGAGACCCGACGAACGCAAGAGAGCCATGATCCACAAAGTGAAAACAATTGTTACGACTGTTGCGCTAGCGAGGTAGAGCGGGGCCAGAAAAAGTGGGCCGAAAACAAAAACTGCGAGGGCTCCTCGATCTAAGCGACCATTTCTGAATTTTTCAAAGACAGATTTCGCCAAGATAATATCGAAAACTAAAACGGTGAGCAGAAACAGAGTGTGATAGGTCAAAAAGCCGGGCAGCGCGCCTAAGTCCTGCAAAAGTTTTGGCGCTTCAGTCGGAATCAAAGCAAACGGTAAAAAATTAAAATTAAAATCTGCATAGGGCCAACGATTTGCGGCAATCAGATCCGACACACCATGAAAGTATCGAGTCTCGAGAATCAGATTTGAAAATCCAAAAAGAATGATCGCTCGTGATGCGACGTAGCTAATGACCCACCAGTCAGTTTTGAATTCCCATGAGGGCTCGGTTGGCTCACGGGTCGCAGCCGAGTTGAGCGACGAAGCAAACGCAATCACCAACAAACCCCAGGCAAAGCCATAATAGTTTGCGAAGGCGACTGGCGAAAATATAAAAAGCCCAAATGCCATGGCGGCGAGCCCGCGCAAGAAGGGCGCGACCATCGGCACTTTCGAAAGTTTTCGAAAGATCTGGACCGCGATCGCTAAAATCACCAAGACAAAAAACCAGCTATTTTTATAGCCGACGAAAAGATGCAGATAGTTCATCAAACTAAACGGATCTCGGCGATCGGGAAAAACGTGAGTGACACCCGGAAACTTTAAGAAGGTCAGGCCGTAGAGACTCCCGAGAAAGTTTCGCCAGTCGGCGATGAGATAGGCCCCGAGAATCACCGCTGCGCCGCAAACTGATTTCAGAATCACGGCCCAGAGGCGTTGGCCAAACAACCGCCAAGCAAACCAGATCAGCATCGGAACGAAGAAAATTGCGTGATGTTTGAGTACTAATAAAAAATTGCAGGCTAAAAATAACGCCCACGGGCGCCGAGTCACTAGCGCCCATGCTGCGAGAGCGTAGCACATCAGACTGATGTCATCGTTCCAGGCACGGACGATAAAAAATGTGTTCAGCGGAAACGACAACCAAAGCAACGTTGGCACGTAGGTCAAGAAATCGAGCCGTTTACGCGTTCGCCAGGCAATCAAAAACAACAGCACGCTCGTGATGAGTCTTGTCAGCAGCTGCGAGTAGCGCGTGTCGAGATCGAGAGCCTTCCACGGCGCCATCCAAAGAAAAGTTCCCGGAAGATAGGAGTAAGTCACTCCGCCGGGAGTCAGAATCGGTCGCAATTCTTCGGCATAAATATTTTTATATTCATGCGTGTACGGATTTTTAAAATCGATAAACGCCTGCGCGCCCTCTTCGTGAACAGTCCAAACGTCGATCTGTGGGTTGGGCGAAGTCGGAATGATAAAACCAAAACAAATAATCAGCGATGCGACCGCGCCCGAAAATAGAACAAGTTGGAGGCGCTCGCGCCCGAATTTCGCGGCGACGTAAAGGCCAATGACAAAAAAAGCGGCGATTCCAAAAAGTAAACGCATGGTCGGCAAATAGGTCGGATTCGAAACATCGACAATGATAGAACGCAGGACATCAAGGCTTGGCAAGAGTGACATAGCCGAAATGACCAAGAAAAACAGGATCGAAATAAGCGCGAGGCCGGACTCCCGGCGCTTCAAGAGAGGCACACTCGGGAGTGAACAGATTGAAAGAGCAAAGATGACTGGAAGAACCGCCATCCAATGAAGAGAAAACTGTCCGTAGGTAAAATAAAGAGCGAAAGCGATCAGAATCGTGATCGCGAGCGTGCGCAACGTCAGACTCATGGATGAAGTGTGAGCTGGTTCAGCGCCCGTTGACAAGGTCGTCTTCGGACTTCGCTTGAATGGCAATCGTCTTTCGAATTTCGTCGGGAGAGTAGAGTCGGCCTTTCCCAATTCCTGGGCAAAAAGCGGAAACTTCTTTTTTCCAGGTCTTGGCGTTCATGACTTCTGGCCAAAAAGGCCAAGTCCGGCATTGGTCGGGGCGGCCCTCGTAAACTCCGCAGCGGTTGCCGCCTTGGAGAAAGCGGCAGTCGCCGTTTGCGGTGTCTTCTTTTAGGTGCCAAACGCCGTCAGTTTTAGCGCAGTGCTGTTCCATGAAATCTTTGGCTTTCACGTTCATCGATTTGGCCATGCGAACGCGGTCGGCGCCCGTGAGGTAAACAAATCCATACTGACCGCGCGAAACGCAGCATTTTCCCGAGCCCTGGCACTCGAAACGAACGCCCTCTTTTTCCCACCATTCAGACTTTTGATTGGCTTTCGGTTTAGGCGCTTTAGGCATGAGTCATCGCTTTCGCAAACCCGTTGCTGACCATCGACCAGCCGCAGAGTTTAAATAAGATGCGCGCACCGACGTTGCCGTCCCAGTCGGTCATCGAGTCTTCGGCTTCGGCGACTTCGGTCAGGTCAAAACCGACGATGCGACGACCGCTTTCGACGACCGTCGCAAACAAGGTGAGCGCTTGATCGAAGCTGAGTCCCCCGGGGACCGGGGTTCCGGTGCCGGGGCAAAGCTCTGGCGAGAGGCCGTCGATGTCGAAGGAGATATGCACATTTTGCGGGAGGTGAGCGATCGCCTCGTCACAGATTTTTTGCCAACTCTCGCCTCTGTTCAGGCGCCGTTTTGAAACCTGATCGAAATACGTTTTGATTCGATCAGAATTTTTTTGAATGTAGGCGTATTCGCCAGGTGAAAAATCCCGGATGCCGATTTGAACGAGGCGCTTGGGTTTAATTTTCTCCATGACGTTAAACATGATTGAGGCGTGTGAGTGCTGGTAACCTTGGTAGGCGTCGCGAAGATCCGCGTGCGCGTCGATGTGCAGGATTCCAACATCGCCGTTGTATTTTTCGGTGACCGCTTTAATGAGACCGAAAGGGGTCGAGTGATCGCCACCAATCACCGCAGGGATTCGACCTTCAGAAAGGGCTTTTTTTGCCTGAGCGTGGACCCAGTCGTTGACATGATCTGAGGCTTTGTTGATCTGCGCCTGCAGTTGGCGCGGCACTTCGTCGCCTTCGCGACCAGTTTCAATAAACTTGAGAACGG
The DNA here is from genome assembly GCA_043732445.1 of Bdellovibrionales bacterium. Taxonomy (GTDB): domain Bacteria; phylum Bdellovibrionota; class Bdellovibrionia; order Bdellovibrionales; family JAMPXM01; genus CAJYOV01. The sequence goes on from JAYTHQ010000011.1 coordinate 4,605, forward strand.
TGCCGGCACTTTTCTTTAGCTCTCGGCCCAGTTGTTCAATTTCTGTCGAAGGGTCAAACATGTAGTAGCCCGCCAGATAGGCATCGCCGGTTTCAATGTCGAAAAGATCGACCTGAAAACTAGCACGCCGAATCGCGCTCGGCCCGCGGGAGGCGCCGTCGCCGTAGGAGGTCGTGACCTCCCAGGGAACTGGAAAAATATGGAGCTTGCTGCCCTCGGCATCAAACGGCAGCCCGAACACGCCAGTCCCGTTCGTCGCCATGCTATTAGGATCGAAAGTCATCAAAATCTCCTGCTTGAAACGGACTTGATTCTTACGGCACGTTGGCCGACAGTGAAAGCACTTTTTCCAAGGGGAAATCAGGTTATGAAATCGACACTGATTCTGTCCGTTTTCGCGGGTCTTTTAGTTTCAGGAGCCGTCCACGCGGCCGGCAAGGCCAAAGCGACCGCCGCAGCGCAAACGCCCGCCGCGCCTGCGTCGTACAAACCGGTCGGCAACCCGAGCGCCCCCCAGGGCGGAACGTTCAATGTCAGTATCAGTCTTGAGCCCGAATCCTTAAATCCGATCACTTCAACAGACGGATATTCGCGCGAAGTTCAGTCTTATATTCTTGATACATTGCTTGAGCGGAACCCTGATACCTATGAATGGATGCCGGCCCTCGCCGAAAAGTGGGAAGTCTCAAAAGACGGAAAACAATTTACGTTTACCCTTCGCAAGGGCGCGACGTTTCACGATGGCAAGCCAATCACTGTTGAGGATGTGAAGTTTAGCTTCGACGTGATTTTCGATCCGACCTATAACGCGATTCCGCTTCGTTCTTATTTCGAAAATATCGCCGAGCCCGAGATTCTTGGGCCTGACACGATTCGTTTCACCGCCAAGAGCCTCTACTACGACAATTTCGCAACAGTCGCCGAGCTGATGCGCATTCTGCCAAAGCATGTTTACGGAAACGCGGCTGAAGGCAAAAAGCTGAACAAAACAGTTTCTGGTTCAGGTCCATATAAAATTGAAAAATACGATAAGGGCCAGAGCATCGTTCTCGTGAAGAACAAAGACTGGTGGGGGGCAAAGCTCGATCACATGAGAGGCCGCTGGAATTTTGAGCGCATTCGCTTCCGGTTTATCAAAGATTCGAACATTGCGATCGAAGCTCTAAAAAAAGGCGACACCGATTTTCACGATTTAACGACCGAAGAATTCGCGAAAAAAACGTCAGGCCCTGAATGGGGCAAGTCAGTTATGAAAGTCCAGACGCAAAACATTGCGCCTCGTAATTACGGCTACATCGGCTGGAATTTGCGTAAAGACCTGTTTAAAAATCGCGATGTTCGTTTGGCGCTCTATCAACTGCTCAACCGCGAAGAGATGAACCAAAAATTTCGCTATGGTTTATCGGTTCCAGCCACCGGCCCGATTTGCGTTCAGAGCGATCTCGCCGACCCAAGCGTAAAGCCCGTTAAGTATGATCCAAAATCCGCGATCGATCTTCTGAAAAAAGCGGGCTGGACCGATTCGGATAAAGACGGAAATCTCCACCGCGTCGTCGCGGGCAAGAAAGAGAATTTCAGTTTCACTTTGTACTACGCGAACAAGGACACCGAGAAATACTGGGTTCTTTATCAGGCCGATCTAAAAAAGGTAGGCATCGAGATGAAACTTCAGCTTCTCGAGTGGAACGCACTGCTGAAAGATATCGACGAGAGCAACTTCGACGCGATTGCGATGTCGTGGGGAAACGGTTCGGTCGACTACGACTTAAAACAGATTTGGCATTCGGACTCAGCGAACAAGGGTGGCTCAAACTTCATCGGTTACAAAAATCCCGAGGTCGACAAGTTGATCGACCAAGCTCGCGCCGAGATGGATCGAACCAAGAGAATTCCGATCGCCCGCGCGGCCTACAAAAAAATTGCCGAAGATTACCCTTACGCCTTCTTATTCAACGACAAGTTCGTCATGTACGCCCATTCGGCAAAAGTAGCGATGCTAAAGCCGACGTACAAGTACGGAGTCGGGAACGACTACTGGTGGGCGACGAAGTAACTCATGTTTAGCTATATTGTTCGCAGACTCTTTATGATGATCCCGACGTTGTTTGGGATCACAGTTTTGAGTTTCATCATTATCAATCTTGCTCCTGGAAGCCCTGTTGAACAAAAGCTTCAACAGATGCGCATGGGGGGAGCGATGGGTGGGGGCGAAGGCGGCGGCCGATCGGGCGGCGGCGCACGAAACCAGTCGGGCGTCTCGCAAGAAGTGATCGATGCGCTCAATAAGCAATATGGTTTTGATAAACCCGTGCTCACTCGCTACGGCATTTGGCTTAAAAATCTTTCGACCCTTAATTTTGGCGACAGTTTCAAATACGAAGAACCTGTGACCGGCCTGATCATCAGTAAGTTTCCGGTCTCGATTACGTTTGGATTGATTTCATTTATTCTTTCGTACCTTGTTTGTATTCCACTTGGTGTTTACAAGGCGATTAAAGACGGCTCCAAATTCGACCGCGTTTCGAGCATCTTGTTGTCGGCGGCATATTCGGTGCCGCCGATTATTTTAGGCATTCTGTTGCTCGTGTTCTTTGCGGGCGCGAGTTATTTTAATTGGTTTCCTATCGGCGGAGTTTTCTCCGACAACTACGACGACCTCT
>JAYTHQ010000012.1:0-2108 GCA_043732445.1 Bdellovibrionales bacterium
ATGGTAGACCTCGCTCAAAATGGGAGTCAATCCGAGATGTTAACGAAACAAAACCTCGCCTTTGAGCTGCCTGATATGGAACACTCTTACGAATGCCGAGTCCTTCTGAAACCTCCTTCCTGACGCTTAAGAATTTCTTCGAAACTCGAGCTTCGGTCGAGAAGGCTCTGCGTCTGCTCGAGGCCGACGTTGAGATCGGAATTGTGATCGGCGAATCGATCGAATGCGCATTGACGGTTCGAGAGGGAAAGCCGCATCTCGAACGTCGTGCGGCGCGCAGCCCCGATGTCGTTTTCTCGCTTCGTCCTGAAACAGTTGAGCTCTTAAACGAGCGGACAAAAGACGATATCGGCGATATTGGCGTGAATATCCTAAAAGAGATGGTTGCCGGAAATTTAAGCGTACGCGTTGAAGCGAACGTTCTCGACCTCTTGCGACGCGGTTACTTGCGCGTGGTCAATTCCGGTGGACCGGTCGTAACGGGTTTTCTGGCCCGTCACGGACTCAATAATGTTTCGAATATTATGAGTACAATTAAGAAGATGCGTCCGTAATTTCGAACGCTTGTTTCCATGCCAATTCGTTGCGAATAAAGCTCTGAACGGCTGCGGTCTCGGCCTGACGCTTTGAATCACTCCACCCTAATTCTTTGGCGAAAACTCGGCTGATCAACGCGATCAATGGCAAACCATGGTCGGCGCGCGCTAAAAAGAGCGGGCTTCGTCTGACATAAAAATCAACGAGTCCCAGGCACATTGTTTGATAAATCGCGTGATGAGATTCAGCTGTCCAGAGAATCTCGTCGGAGCTGTGCTGAGCGCCCATCTGATGGGCGGCGTGACTTTTTTCGAGGAGGTCCAGGGCCTCGAGACCGTGCCGGCCCGCCAGAAACTCGGACGCTTCTTTGGAGAGGTGGAACTGGCGTGCCCACTTTTCAGTTGAACGCTCGGCTTCTTCCATTTTTTCTGGCGTTGCTTTTTCATTGAGCGCGATTTTGGTATTGTTCTTTCCAAACTTAACTTGGTCTTCCATCGAGAAGTTTTTAAGCGCGGACTCAACCGTTTGTGCGGCCATCCGGCGATAGGTCGTGTATTTTCCGCCAGCAACGAACGTAACGTTGCGCGGATCATCGATGATCACGTGCTCACGACTTGTTTTGCTTTCGGTCTCTGATCCGTCGTCAACGAGGGGGCGTACGCCTGCGTAGCTTGCGATAATATCTTTTGCCGTAAGCTTTGCTCCCGGAAAATATTGGCTCGCGACATTGAGAAGATAATGCACGTCTTCTTCGGTGGTTTTAACATCTTTTGGATCGCCTGGGTAATCGGTGTCGGTGGTTCCAATGATGGTCATTTCGTGGCGCGGAATTCCGAAGACGATGCGCTTACCTTCGACCATCACGACCGCTTGATCGAGCTGCAGGCGCTTGCGGCTGAACGTGAGATGAACGCCTTTTGATGGGCGAAGGATTTTTTTCCAGTCTTTGAGCAAGTGACTTGCCACTTCGTCAGTCCACGGGCCAACGCTGCTGACGAAATGACGGCCTTTAATTTGGAATGATTTTCCGCTGACTTTATCGGCGCAGCTAATGCTCGTGACTTTGCCGTTTGTAAATTGCGCCGCGGTCGCTTCAACAAAGTTGGCCGCGAGCGCGCCTTGGCGGCTCGCGCTCCGGAGAGTTTCGTGCACGAGACGGTCATCATCCATGTAGGCGTCTGAATACACGTAGGAACCCATGAGTTCGCGACGTTGCAAGAGCGGCAATCTCTCAAGGCTTTCGCTTGCATTAAGACGCTCGTGAAGCTCGGGGGCTTCAAACATCGAGAGTGCATCGTAGAACCACATGCCCAGACCCATCTTGAACATTCCGACCCGCGCGCCCTTGTAGAGCGGAAGAACAAACCGGAGCGGGTGAACGAGATTCGGCGCGATGTCGAACAGAAGGCGACGTTCGCTGAGAGCCTCGAAGACTAAACCAAATTCTAAATTTTCTAGGTAGCGAATTCCGCCGTGAATCAGTTTGCTCGACCGCGAGCTAGTGCCCTGCGCAAAATCCTGCATTTCTACGAGCGCTACCGACATGCCTCTTGAGGTCGCGTCGCGTGCGA
>JAYTHQ010000013.1:0-2107 GCA_043732445.1 Bdellovibrionales bacterium
CCGCCCAGTTGAACTCCGAATCGTTCCGTCGGCGCAAGTGGTGCCCGCGACGCTCGGGATCAAGTTTGCGCTCGATAAAAAAACGACCTACGCGTTTGCGCCGATTGCCCCTGAGGCTGGGGCGACCGCGAACTCATTCTGGAACATTCCGCGCGGCACAAAAGACTTTCTCTCTTACCTCAAACGCGAAAATAAACTCGCGGTCAGTTTGCTAGACGGCACAGCTGCAGTTCCGTTGGCGCTCGCGTTTAGCCTTCGAGGCTCGAGTGCTTCGCTCGACAAATTACAAAAGAATTGTAACGCTAATCTCGATCTGACAGACGACGGTTTCGAACGTGCATTTTTGCCGACCATCGTCGCGACCGTTGATCCGACGAAGTTAAAAGTGACCGATACGGCTTCTTTGCGCGATCTCGTCGCTGCGGCGCTTTTGGCGTTCAAGTCGTCGGCCGATTCGCAAGTTCAACTGAACGCCATCTCTAAGCAATATCTGAAGCAAATCGCCGAATTTGAAAAGCTTCGTTCAAATCTCGACAAGCTGACGAACGATACCGTCGTAAAACTCAATCTGCGCCGCCAACAATCTCAAGCCAGCATCGACAAAGCGAATGTCGAAATTCCGCAGTTTAAGGACATGATCAGGCAACAAGAAGCAGATCTCGCGAATGCCAATGCGGCCGTCGACGCGGCGACGGCCGACCTCGCGCCACTTTTACCGACTCTCAATCAATACCGTGCAGTCGTGAATCGCGCCGACAACGATCTCTCGACGGCGCAGTCAAACTTGAACAGCGCCAATGACTACGAAGCTCAGGCGCGCGCGCGCCTGCAGCAAGTCATCAACGGAATTGCGCAGTCGCAATCGGAGATCATCTCAATTCAAAACGAAATCAATAGGCAGAAATGGGACTTGCAAAATGCGCAGGGTGAAGCCGACAGCCGACGCCGTGATTACAGCGGCGCTCAAGCTGATCGCCAACGCTTCGATCGTAATGGAGAGGCGCGAGACCGCGAATCACGCGACTCTCGACTCAGCTCCATCGAAAGTGATCTCCGAAATACCGAAGACCAACTTCGTCAAGCCCAACAGCGCGCGGGCGACGCTGATCGCCGCCGACAACAAGCAGAGGCGAACCTGCAGGCGTGCCGAAACCAAGTCGCGCCGCCCGGCCCCGGCGGTCAGCCGCCGCTTCCTCCTAATTGCAGCAGCCAGCAGGCGCAGCGAGACGCCGCCGACAACGATGCTCGTTCAAGCGATAATGACCGTCAAACCCTCGAAAGCCGCACGAGCGACCTCCGCAACCAGGCCGATCGCTACAGAGGTGATATTCAGCGCGATGTCGACAGCCAGTACAATGATCTCGTGAACCGCGAGCAACAAGCGCAGAATCGTTACAACGACGCGCAGTCGACGGCTAACGACCTGACAAATAAAATCAACCGTCTGATCTCGATTGATCTACCGCAAGCGCAGAGCAGCCTGAACACGTGGCAATCAGCGCAGTTTGGTGCAGAGACCGACGTCAACACCGCGACCTCGAGCGTCGCGCGCGCCCAACGAGACGTCTCACGCGCCGACGACGCGCTCGCCCGGGCTCAGTCTAGCTTGAGCGCCTGGAAACAAAGCTCAGGCTACAACGCAAAGAAAGCTGTCTTGAATTCTACGCAACAAAAAGTCGACGACATTAAAACAACGTTGCAGCATCTTGACGAAAACATCGCCAGCCGCGAAAAGCTCATTCGCGTAGAAACGAAAAACCTCGCGGTCATCGCGAATGACATGCAGACGGCCCTCAACACAATCGCGCAAAAAGAGGCTCGATCGGCCGATGTCGCAAAGATCCTCGCGCCGTACTTCCAGCAGCGTGACGCAATTAACAAAACGAAAGTGGCCGCAGACCAAACCTTTAAAAACTCGCAAACGAGCTTTGCCGCCGACCTGCCGCAGTAAGAGCTTTTGGATCAGCCCGGCTCACAGAGTCCGGGCTCTAGTCCAATTCCTTTCTCGACATTCGCGAAGGGCTGACTTAGGTTTCCCGGTCATGCGTAAAATCCTGGTCAAGAAATACGGCGGCACGTCCGTCGGTTCGATTGAACGAATTGAGAG
>JAYTHQ010000014.1:0-2107 GCA_043732445.1 Bdellovibrionales bacterium
CCGTGAAATTCAATTTCGATCGCGAGCCGCACCGAACCTGGGGCCATAACCGCGGTTTTTAAACTAACGACGCGCTCAACGGTAGGATAAGCATCAAGCCATTCCCGAATGGCCTCTTCTTCATCAACGCTAGCCGAAACACCCATCAAGATACGTCCGTTGGCGATCGCGAGCATGACGGCCATCACGCCAAGGAGACAGCCGACGATGATCGAACAAATCGCATCAGGGTAAGGACTCCCTAGGGAGCGAGAAAGAGAGTACCCGATGAAGGCGACAATGACGCCCGTGACGGCAATCGCATCTTCCATCAATACCGCGACGCCGGTCGGATCGTCGCCATGCTTTATGTAATCCCAGAATGCACGCTCGCCGCGAGACTGATTCACCGAGCGAAACGCGATGCCGAGAGTATAGGCTTCGACAAGAAGCGAGAGTCCAAGAACGACGAGCGGGATCCAGCTTTCGCTCACGGCATCGTTCGGACGCGCTTCGAGAAATTTTGAAAGACCATGATAGGTCGCAAAACCGAAGCCGACAAAAAAGATACCCATCGCGCTGACGAGATTCCAGATGTAGCGCGCCCGTCCTTTGCCAAAGGGATACATCGACGTCGGCTTGCCTTCGCCGTGACGAATTCCGATAAAGAGTAAAACTTGATTGAGCGTATCGGCGAGCGAGTGAATCGCTTCGGCGAGCATCGATGGAGAAAAGCTCAAGCCCCAGCCGACAAATTTGCCGGCCGTGACTAAACTATTTCCGATGACAGCCGCTAAAACGGCGCGCAAAGAATGATCGGCTTTAATGGGTCTCATGAGGTCGGGGTGCCAGGGTCCATGGTGTATTTAAGAGCTTAACGAACTTTGGCGGGTGCCGGTACATCTGCGCGAGAGCGGAATGCGCTGCATTGTTAGTCGTGGCTGAAAGGAGTTGGTCTCCCGGCCACCTTCTTTTCATTGATATTGACGCTCTCGGGTGGGCGCCGGTCGTCAGGATCATGGAGCTGCCTTAGGAACCATCGAGCCATTTTCTAAATACCACTGTCGGTCGCAGCAAGTGCTGCATCTAACCTCTTTTGGGTCATGTTAGATATTTTTGCCGTACGAGACTTCGGCGGCAGTGAGACGTGCGGGCATTTCGCTTGCGGCGAGACTTTTCAGTAACGGGCGAACGCTTTCGGCCTTCACGTTGTAAACGCCTTGCTGACACTCGAGAAAGCCATCTATTTCAAGAAGCGGCTGACCCATGATGATCAAGCGACATTTACTATAAACATCTGGCGTGATCACGATGTTCATGAGGCCTGTTTCATCTTCAATGCTCGCGAAGGCCATGCCTTTCGCCGTCGGTGGTCGTTGCAAAAGACTGATTAAACCCGCGACGCGAATTTTAGTTTTGTGTTTCAGGCTTTTTAACTCTTCGGCTTTCACGTAGCGCACGTTCGAAGCGTCAAGTTGCGGGCGCAAAACTTTGAGCGGATGAGTTTCGAGCGAAAATCCTTTCGTTTGATATTCGCGCTGAACTTCTTGCCACTCATTTTCTTTCGGCACAGCCTCGGCTTCGAACATCAAGCGGTCTTCATCAAGTCCTAAGTGAGAGCCGAAGAATAAACTTTTTTCGTCGAAGTTTGAACCTTGAATGATCCACATCAGCTCGCGAGGCGAGCTGCCAAATGACTGCAGGGCACCAGCGGCAGCCAAGCGAATTAAAGTCGCCCTCGGAAGTTTCGTGCGCTTCACCAAATCCGTCAGATCACGAAATCGTCCATGCACTTCGCGTTCTTTGACGACAGAACGAAGCAATTGTTCTTTCAGCCCATAAACAGAATTAAACCCGATGCGAAGGTCGAATGGATTTTGCGCAAAAGTTTTCAACCTGGCTTCGTCTGGTGGTGTGGCGTGTTCGGCGCTAATGGGCGGCGCCATCAACGGCGGAAGGGCCGGAACTTGTTTTTCGAGGCGCGGATCACGCAAACATGTCTCCCAAGACGACTCCTGGATGTCGAGCGAATGAAATTTGACGCCGCTTCTCTGGGCGTCGGCGATCAACTGCCGGGGTGAGTAAAAACCCATCGGCTGAGAATTTAAAAGTGCGCAGGTAAAAAAAT
>JAYTHQ010000015.1:0-7175 GCA_043732445.1 Bdellovibrionales bacterium
GCGAGGCCGGGCGGACATTGAAGAAGAAAACCAATTCGATCATTCGCTTCAGTCGAAACGATCGGTGGTACCGGTTGTTTTTTGGCTTTTGCAACGGAGGCAGTGGTTGCTTGAGGTTTTTTAAGTGCGACTTTGTTGTTCGACTTGGTCTGTGCTTCTTTTTTCTGCGTATCAGTTCTGAGCTTCGCCACGACTTAAGGATGCGTCGAGATCAGCGAAAAAAGCGTCACACCGACCGAGCTCAAGAGCACGCTCGCGAAGGTGAGCATCATCCCTGAGACACGCTCCCGCATGGCGATGTTTGGTTTCATAAACGCGTAAGAATGTAAAAGTCGGCCGACAACGAGCGTCGCCCCGCAAAGGTGGAGATACCAAACTGGCGCCCCCACGTATTCGAGTGCAAACAGCAAAACCAAGCCGAACGGCGCATATTCCATTAAATTTCCGAAGGCACGAACGGCCTGTAGAAGATCCGCGTTGCCGCCGTCACCTAGACTCACCTTATGGCGATTCCGAAGAACGATGACGCGATAAGCGTTAAACAAAGCCAAAAGTCCGAGGGCCGTAAAGTAAGGAGCTACATGCATGGGTCTAAATTAGCGGCGCCTGTCGATCTTGTCTATCAGGACTTCGGGCCAGCCGAGGAGGGCGGTCCAGTTTTTTGCGACTGGAAACACCAAAGCCTTTAGACCGAAGAAGTGTCTACCGATGAGACACATGAACGCAAAAGACACGAGCAGGATGCCCGTGTCCGTTTTGTCAGGAGGACCAGATGCGACATCTTCAGGGTGATCTTCAAGCGGTGTTCGACGCGCTTTACGATATGGGCGTGATTGAGCCGGTGCTTGTAATGGATTGGCGCTCACGCCTTCTCGAAATGGAGAATGGGAGCCCGCAGCTTCAAAGCGCGATCATCGCGGTCAATGAGTGCGGTCAGGACAAAACTAGTTTGACGAATCGTTTAAATGGAATGGACCGAGATGCTCTCGAAATGCTCGCAATGGAGGTCGCACGTGAATACGCTGATTATCACACGCGCCAAGATTTACACTAAGCTCTTAGGCCTCTTTGTCGCGACATCAATCATTACGGTCACGGTTCACGCCGAGTGGACGGTCGATTTTTCGCGTCGTGCAAAAGCGATTCGTGAACACGATCTTAGTCGGGCAGCCGAATCCAGCGGTGATTATGGTTCAAGCGATCGCTCACCGGCGAGCGTTCAGTCGCAGGCGATTAACCCGACAGTGCCGACGGAAGAAATCGGCAAAAAAGACCCGGAGGCCTCAAAGGGACTCTTCGATACGGTCTTTGATGCCGGCGAGCCCGTTCAGGACATCGTCGTCATGAATACTGAAAAAGGATTTGTTCCGAGTACCGTGCGCGTTCGCAAAAACGGGCGTTACAAAATCAGTATCGTGAATGTGAATGAAAAGGAAAAAAACGTGAGCTTCATTCTCGACGGATTTTCTGAACATCATTCGACATATTACGGTAAAGTGAAGACGTTCTTGCTTGAGCCAAAGAAAGAAGGAGTTTTCTCTTTTCAATCGCCAGAGACGGCGGCTGAAGGAAAGCTCGTGGTTTTCAATCCTCAAGCCACCGTTCGCAACCCGGCCTCAACCGTCGGAATGGATTCCGGAAAATGAGTTCTCAAGGCCAGAGCCGCATCTCACTTACGCATCAACAGGCGGTCGAGAGTTATCTCGCGCCTGTTCAGCATTTGTGGGCGGACCCGACCGTGACCGAAATCATGATTAACGGACCCGATGAAGTTTTCTTTGAACGCAAAGGCAAAATCGAACGCGCCGATGGCGTTGCCTTCGGAAGCGAAGATGACCTTCGAGCAGCGGTCAACGCGATTGCAGGTTCCATCGGTCGACGAATCAATGACGAAGAGCCTAGGCTGGATGCTCGCTTAGCCGACGGCTCGCGAATTCACGCCGTCATTCCACCGTGTTCCCTTAAAGGAACGACAGTCGCAATCCGGAAATTCACGCAAGCGAAAATCACGATGAAAGATTACATCAAGCTCGGCGCTGTCACGCCCGATGCAGCAAACTTTCTCGAGATCAGCATGTTTCTTGGTAAAAATATTCTCGTCAGCGGCGGCACGGGCTCAGGTAAAACCACGCTCCTTTCGCTTCTCTGCACGCGTATTCCAAAAGGCTATCGCCTGATCGTCATCGAAGATGCGGCCGAACTCGTCGTCGAGTACGAGCACGTTGTGCGTTTCGAAACACGCATGGCCGATGAGGCCGGTAAAAACGAAGTCAGCATGCGTGATCTTTTGAAAAGCGCACTCCGCCTGCGCCCCGATCGCATCATTGTTGGTGAGGTTCGTGGATCAGAAGGCATGGAGCTTATTCAAGCGATGAATACGGGTCACAAGGGTTCGATGGGCACGATTCATGCGAACTCTCCGAACGATGCGCTCGTTCGACTCGAGGCTCTCGCGATGGGATCTGACGCGAAGATCAGCGAAAAGGCCTTGCAGTATTCGATCGCGGGCGCGATTGACATGGTCATTCAGATTTCGCGTTTGTCAGACGGCTCGCGCCGAATCATGTCGATCGCCGAAGTTCGCGGGCTCGATAAAGACTACAATTACATTGTCGTACCAATTTATCAGATGGGAAATCTTGTCCGCGGTTCTGACGGCAAGCTCGTTGGGCAAATCGAAGCGGTCGGCGAAATTCCATCGTTTATGAACGAAATTGAAGATAATAAGATTCCGTTTCCACGCGCGAAGTTCTTCTCGAAGAAAGCTTAAAGCACCATGGATGATCAACAGTTTCGAGTTTACGTTAACGATGCCAAAGATCGAGGCAAGCACTTTTCTGGCGAGAGTTACATCGCCGCCGATGTCAGAACCGTGATTTTAGATCTGATGAAAATTGTCGAAAGCTTCGAGAGGATGGAAGCTGAGTCCGACGGACAGTCGGCCGACGTGAGAATGATGCGCCGAAAATATGATGTCTCGAAGCAAGAGACCAAGGCCGCCGAGAAACGTATTGAAGCATTGAAGAAGCGAATGACAGATTTGCTAGACGTTGTGATCGCCGTCGGCACAGAGACCTCGAAGATGCCTGAAGAAACGCGCGCCCGAGTGAAAGACGCGCTCCAAAAAACAGCCAAGACAATTAACGAGTCGCTAAAAATCTAATCCACGAGGTCGAGGTAGCACGACCACGCTTTTGCGCCGGTCGGTCCTTCGGCGTTGCAGTAGAAGGCCGAACCATTGCCGCCATCGAACGGCGAGCGAAGATCGACGCGTGCCGTGTTGTTCGGATCGGTTTTCGAGAGAAGATCGTTCACTTCTTTTGCTGACTGAGTGATGTACAGCATGTGACCCGCGGTGATTTTGGCCCCGCCCCCAAGATCAACGACGAATTGAAGAACGCAGCCGTAAAGATGACCTTGATAAATGTCAGGCGAATCCTCTAAGCACAGAACCGAGCTGTTCTCGCTCGCATCGATGACGTAAGAGACTTGCGTTTTCTTCGCGTCACCTACCCGAGCGGCGGCCGATTGCATCGCCATTTCCACCTTCTCAAGGCTTGCGACCGGAAACACAAACGTCTTTGAGAGGTGCGCTTGGGCGGTTTGATTTGCCGACGCCGAGACACCTAACGCCAACGCCAAACCAAACATGAGTGCAGACAGTTTTTTCATAGGAGATCTCCTGGTGATCTGAGAGATAGGCCCCTAATCGAACTCTGGCAAGATGGAGTTTCCGGCATGCCTTTTTATTAAGCAGAGCCGAACCCGTGCTTGTGTCTAATTGTTCAACTGGCTAAGTAAGGCCGTGCTTTTTAGCTGTAAAATTACCCATTCTGTCTTGCTCTCCCTCGACCGCCGAGGCGAAGACCTGACGCCCGTTTATGAGGTGTTCGATTGGCCGTCGGAGTTTCTGCACGATCCTTCGAGCTGGCTTGAGGCCGATAAGATGGAGAAGCTCTTAACTGTTCTCGAAAAGCAATTCGGTCGCAGGCCCGGTCTCGAACAAGGACTCATCACGGAGATCGGTCATCAGTGCAAGGATCTACGCGCGTGGGGTGTTCTCGACAGCGTCTTGCGAATGGTGCAGACACCCAAAGATTTTTTTGCGCAACCCGAACGCTTCCTTTCGTACTTCATCAGCCCGGCACCGCCGATCGGAGAGATTCGTCGCGAGTCTGACTCGGTCAGCTTTGTTTTGCCGATCTCAGAAGAGCGCTTCCCTCTCGTCACAAGCTATCTCTGCGCCGTCTTAGAAGCCCTGCCGACTTACATTGCAAAGCCAATGGCGAGCGCTAAGTGGCAAGACAGCCGCGTGAAAATTTCTTGGCCCGATAGCCAAGAAAGTTTATTCAGCGAAGAACAGAAGTCGGAGCTTTCGCTGCACCCAGAGCTGGTCGGATCGATCCTTCACAACCTCGAAACAAGTCAAAAAGAGCTCGAAGAAACAAAACAAAAACTTCGCGCGCGCGAAGCTGAACTCGATGTTTTGCGAGTGAGCCCGACAGTCCCTCTGCACGTCAATTTCAGTCAGCCTGCGCTGACTGAAGAGCGCACTCGCGAATCGGTCGCAAACGCGCTCCATGAACTCTATCGCTTGGGTGATTACTTCGCGCGCGGTCAACAGCTGGTGACTCTATTAATCGCGCAGGGTCGTGAAACTCCCCAGGTCCGTGAGGCGATGCGGCGGGTTGACTGGCCGTTTGTTTGTGAGACGGCTCCCGGTTTGATTCGCGAAGCGATTTCTCAGCTCCAAATCGCGCAAACTCACCTCAAAGTTGAGGCGCCGTCGGTGTCCGCCACGGCGCTCGCGCAACCCAGCCTTTTTCAGGCCGCGACTAAGCGCATGCTCACTTGACGTAGAGAGCGCGAGTTTCGATTCTTGGTGTTCACTTCCGTGTCCGAGAGGAACTCCCGCCATGACCGAAATCGCCGCCTGCCACGCCCGAGAAATTCTTGATAGCCGAGGCAACCCAACAATTGAAGTCGATATCGTTTTAGTCAACGGCGCGATGGGGCGTGCGGCGGTTCCGAGCGGTGCCTCGACTGGCGCACATGAAGCCGTCGAACTTCGCGACGGCGGCAAACGCTATCTCGGAAAAGGCGTTCAGACTGCGGTAGCGAATGTAAATGAAACGATCGCGCCCGAAGTCTTAGGCATGAGCGCGGGCGATCAAGTCGCTCTCGACCGCACGCTCCGCGATCTCGATGGAACCCCGAACAAAGCAAAGCTAGGTGCGAATGCCATTCTCGGGGTTTCGTTGGCAGCCGCGAAAGCTGCGGCTCAATCGTCAGGACTGCAGCTGTACCGTTACGTTGGCGGCACAAATGCAGCTCGTTTACCCGTGCCGCTGATGAATGTCTTAAATGGCGGCGCACACGCCGATAACGGTCTCGACATTCAAGAGTTCATGCTCGTGCCAGTCGTCGGCAATAGTTTTAAAGAGTCGCTGCGCGCCGGCTCCGAGATTTTCCACACACTCAAGAAAATCTTAAATAAAAAAGGGCTGTCGACAGGTGTCGGCGACGAAGGCGGATTCGCACCAAAGCTGAAAGGCAACCGTGAAGCCCTTGAGCTCATCATGGAGGCCATCAAAGATGCCGGGTACCACGCGGGGAAAGATATTTTCTTAGCTCTCGACGTCGCGGCGACCGAACTTTATGAGGGCGGGAAATATCGCTGGGAAGGTTCGCAAATTTCGGCTGGCGACCTCGGCAAAATCTATTCTCAGTGGTCGAAGGATTTTCCGCTCGTCTCGGTCGAAGACGGCTTTTCCGAAGATGATTGGGACGGCTGGAAAGCCTTTATGTTGATCGAGGGTTCTCGTTTACAAGTCGTTGGCGACGATTTGTTCGTCACAAATCCTGAGCGCGTCGCGCGCGGGATTAAAGAAAAAGCGGCGAACGCACTTCTTGTGAAGGTCAACCAGATCGGGACGCTGACTGAAACTTGCGAAGCGGTTTCGTTAGCGCAGCGAGCGGGCATGCGCACGATCATGTCGCACCGAAGTGGTGAAACTGAAGACAACATGATCGCCGATCTCGCTGTCGCGCTCGGTTGCCATCAAATCAAAACCGGCAGTTTGTGTCGAAGTGAGCGTATCGCGAAGTATAATCAACTCCTCCGCATCGAAGAAGATCTCGGTACGGCGGCACAGTATTGGGGCATGGCTGGTCTCGGCCGAGACTAATACGTTAATTTCCGGCTCTGCCGGAAAGCTCGCTCGCAGGTGTGCTCCCTCGGATGTGCCAATACGTTAATTTCCGGCTCTGCCGGAAAGCTCGCGCCGACCCTCGACGTTTGGCGCGTAGTCATTTCGCGCCAAACGCGAGAAGCTAAGCTTCATGACTCAGAGATTTTATAATTCATTTGCGTGGGCACGAGAAATTGCCCATCACCCAATCAAAATCCTCTGGTTGGCGCTCGCAGGCGCCGCGGTTGGCGTCGTTCTTGACGGAACGGCGATCCGACTCTGGAGCCTTCACCGCGAGCACGATCAGATCCGCGGCCGCATTTCACAGGCCAAAGCCCGCACCAAGAATATGGAGTTTCGCATCCATCAAGCCCAGAGTGCCGAATTTATAGAACGTGCGGCTAGAGACCAGTTTGATCTAGTTAAAGAAGGTGATCTGGTCTTCATTTTTTCTGACGGAACCGCCGAACTACCTGAAAAGACGAAGAATTACTTCAATTGACCGATCCGCCGTGTGACTTCGTGGGCACACTGTGATTCTTAAACACATTAGATTTTTTTGAACATCGGCTCTAATAATAGAGCACATGCACTCGGGCCCGTTTCTGGTCTCGGGCGTCGTTTCAAGGAGTAGAATTATCATGACCTCGGTCATCGACATGACAGCGGAAGAGTTGCGCCAGCTGCGCTACCGCCTTGGCTGGAGCCAAGCTGAACTCGCGCGACTTTTGAATATTGAGATGGCGCAAATTTCTGGATTAGAGAGCGGCGCCCTCGCGATTCCGCATGCGCTCAAGAGCTCGCTCGTTCGAATCATGTTTCAGGCCGACAGCAATGCGCTGGCGGTTCAGCGGCGTCCGATCGCTGAAGTGATCATGAAAGAAAAAAATCTTTCGCAGCTTCACGACTTCGATTGTCAGTTCGAAGTCGTCGCATCGGCTCCCACCAAGCTTTAACCGTCGGCGTGCTTCGTCGAATTTCTCA
>JAYTHQ010000016.1:0-7161 GCA_043732445.1 Bdellovibrionales bacterium
CTAACCGCTGAACTCGGCGTCGTCAAAGAAGAGCGCCGCATGCGCGTTGATAACAATCCGGGCGGCATCCTTCGCGAAGCGCTCTTCGGAACCGCGTTCCGGGTTCATCCGTATAAGTGGCCGGTGATCGGGTATATGACCGATCTCGACAACATCAATGTTGAAAACGCGCAGGCGTTTCACAAGACGTTTTACGCTCCAAACAACGCGACTGTGGTCGTTGCGGGCGATTTCGATTCGGCCAAAGCAAAAAAACTCATTGAGAAATATTACGGAGCTATTCCACCGCAAACCTTGCCCACGCAAACCCGCGCGATGGAACCAACACAATCGGCGGCACGTTCACAATTTGTGACGAAGCCCGTTCAGTCGATCTCGTTCGTCGTTGCCTATCAGACGCCAAAAAACGGTGAAGAAGAGACTTACGCGCTCGATTTGCTCGCAAACATTATGGGCTTCGGAGATTCGAGTCGCCTTCATCAACGTCTGGTCTATAAAGATCAGATTGCAACCGGCGTTAGCGTTTACAATCAAACTCTCCAAGAAGCAGGGCTTTTTCAGGTTTATGTCACCATGAAGCCCGGCGCCGACTTTGGAAAAGCCCAACGCGCCCTCGTTGGCGAGATGTGGCGCCCGCGGAATGTTCTCGTGTCTGACGTTGATTTGCAAAAAGCAAAAAATCAAGTCATGAAAAATTACGTCGACGGCCTTAAAACTGTTCATGGCCGGGCAGAAGCATTGGCGCTCAATGAAACATTGTACGGCGATTACGAAATGCTTTTTAAAGATCTCGATCATTACAACCGCGTGACAAAAGAACAGATTCGAAAAGTCGCGATAAAATATCTGGGTCCTGAACGGGCTACGCTTGTGGCGCTAAAGCCCGAGCGTGCAGAAAAGTCGCATTCAAAGTCGAAGTCCAAGAAGCGGGGAGCCTGAAGATGAAAATAGCCTTGAAAACAAGTCTCGTCTCAGTTGCAGCTTTTGCGCTTGTCGCAAGCTGCGCGACCTCGAATCCTAAATCTGCGCAAGCCACTGCATCCGCCGCAACCGATACGAAAAGCGGTTACGCCTTAAGAGCATTCGAGGAGAAGACGCTACCGAACGGTCTACGAATCTTGTTTATTCCAGACACCTCACTCCCCTACGTCAGCTTCTCGATGCTAATTCGTTCGGGTTCAGCGCAAGATCCCAAAGGCCAAGAAGGCCTGGCGGCGATGGTGGCTGATCTTTTAAATCAAGGAACAACGAAACGTTCGGCAACGCAGATTGCAGCCGAACTTGGCAATATGGGCGCCGAGTTCGATACGAGTGCGTCTTTTGATTATTCTGTGATGAGTGCGAGCGCTTTGGCTCCGCAGGCCGGTGCGCTTTTTAGTAATGTTCTTGAAATCATGACAACGCCGTCGTTCCCGGATGCCGAGATTGAGCGCACGCGTAAGCAAATGCTCGCGCAGATCGCGCGCCTTCCCGACAACGCCGATGCGTTCGCAGAACATGCGTTCTCATCTTATTTGTACGGCGCTCATCCTTACGGGCGCCCGACGATGGGAACGGTGAAGTCAGTCCAAGATCTAAAAAAGAAAAACATCATCCAGTTTTACTTGCGAACGTATCGCCCGAACAACGCGATCCTTGCGGTGGTCGGTCAGTACACACCGGAACTCCGTAAAAAAATCGAAGACGGCTTTGGTGCGTGGCAAAAACGCGATCTCGCAGACTCAAAACTGCCTGAGCCTGAAAAAGTTGAAGGTCTCGGCATTCGCGTTCTCGACAAAGCTGGCCTCGTTCAATCGCAGATTCGGATTGGCCATCTCGGTATCAAACGCACGAGTCCAGACTTCCTGGCGCTGCGGGTGGGTAACACGATTCTTGGGGGTGCATTTGCTTCGCGACTCAATGACCGTGTTCGCAAAGACTTGGGCCTCACTTACAATATTGGTTCAGGATTCGATGCCCGAATGGCGACGGGTCCATTCGCCGTCGAGACATTCACTAAGAACGCAACCGTCGGACAAACAGTCAGCGAAACGTTGAAGGTCCTCGAGAAATTTAAAATATCGGGTGCCACGCGCGAAGAGGTCGACCGCGTGAAAGGTTACCTGAAAGGTATTTTCCCGGCGGCCATCGAAACCCCAGAGAAGCTGGCATTCAATTTGATGGTCCTTCGTCACTACGGCATTGCCGATAGCTACTTGACGAATTATCTGCGCGACATCGACGCTTTATCGGTTCTCGAGATCAACGGCGCCATGGCCAGGGCTCTCGATCCAAAAAATATTCGTGTTCTTGTTTATTCGCAGGCGAAAGACGTCGTTCCCCAGCTTGAAGCGATTGTCGGTGCCGGCAAAGTCGAAGTTCAGGAAGC
The DNA here is from genome assembly GCA_043732445.1 of Bdellovibrionales bacterium. Classification (GTDB taxonomy): domain Bacteria; phylum Bdellovibrionota; class Bdellovibrionia; order Bdellovibrionales; family JAMPXM01; genus CAJYOV01. The sequence goes on from JAYTHQ010000016.1 coordinate 2,369, forward strand.
CGTTTTAAAATAAGTCTTCGAAACCCTGACCGATACGATTCACGTTTAGTGAGTAACCGGAAATTTGATCGTAGGCGCCTGCTCGGGCGCCTTTTCTTTTTGCAAAGTAGGCCGCGTCAATGGCACCGGCTTTGCGATTTCGAAGTCGACCGCCGCGCGGTCGCTGGCCAGGCGTACATTCTGCGTGAGAAGCCCCTGAAGGAGGCGAACTTCGCCTTCCAGGTCGACGACGAGTTGGCGGAGCTTGCGAACATCGCTCTTAATGTCGTCGATTTTGAAGAACCACGTGGCCGCTTGGCGAATGGCAAAAAGAAAAACGACTGTCAGCAAAATGCCGATCAAAACCAGGCTCGTGACCGAGAGCTGGAGAGAATCGAACATCGCGTAGGCATCACTTAAAATCTTTGGAAGGACTTGTAGGTTCATGACTCAAGTATCTGCCATGTTTCGGTTCCCGAGAACAGGGTCGGGGGGCAAGGCGTAAAATAGACTCGGCGCAACCGTGTAAGACGGTCGAAAGACTTAAAGTTTCTTCTTGCCCCGTTTGATCAGCAGATAGAGGCCGAGGGCCGCCAGAATAATCGCGATCGCCAGGACAGACTTGGTTTTGTTGCCGAGGCCGCCCCCGCCGCCGGCTCCCGGGTCCTGTTCCGGCGGAAGATCGCCGCCGGCAAGATCAGGATTTTGGGCGACCCCAAACGGGCCGTCGCCGCTAATTCCAGCGCCGCCTCCGGCGCGGCTTAAGGCTTTAGGGGCTATCACCCTGAGAGAGCCTATCGCGCGTAAGAAATCTTGAGAATATTTTGAATAGTAAAGTTGGTGGGCTGAGAATGTGACCAAGACGGCGATACGATCTTTGGTCGTTGCCAAGTATCGTGTCAGGTAGTTCGGAACCTCACTCGATTTATGAAACCCATCAATCCACGGTTGATCGGCAATTTTTTTAGAATCGACGGTGAGAATATCCGACATGATCAGCGTTCCGGCGCGACTTGCGATCTGGCGCGGCGTTTTCAAATGTGCTTCGTAAGCCGGCAGTGAGTCGGTCGGGCCCACTTCCTTTGCCGTCAGGATAATGATGGCCTGCTGCGCTTGATCAGCCGCGGTTGGGCGGCAGACCCACTCGGTCTGTTCCAGGGCACAGTCCCATTTGTCAGGAAGTTCAAAGCTCACGTAAGAGTTGGTAAACGTTTTGGCAGAGGCCAATGAGCCAGTCAGAAGGGCTGTAACTAAGATCGCAAATCTCACGTTCTGCCTCGCTAAGAAATTGTAGCCGCTTCAAGAAATTCCAGCTGCTACCTCAAGATCCAATTCTGCATAGGGTGGGGGCCAAGTGCTACGCGTTTCGAAATGAGACCCGACAAAGGCCCTGCGCTCTTGAGGTATAAACGATGCTTATGGTAAAACAAGCTGATCCCGCTAGGTACCTGGTACCAGTCGGTACGAACTCGAAAAATGTCTTGGGTACCTGGTACTTAAGGTGGAGCAGTTATGAACTTGCAGCAGTTGATCACATTCTCGACCGTCATTTCCGAAGGCAGCATGACCGCCGCCGCCGAAAAGCTTTATCTGACTCAACCCGCAGTCAGCCAGCAGATTCGCAATCTCGAAGACGAGATGGGCGTCGGACTTCTTGACCGCGGCAGCCGCCACGCGAAGCCCACCATGCATGGCCAGCTTCTTTACGATTACGCAAAGCGGATCATCGCGCTGACCCAACAGGCGCAGGTCGCCATTCAAACCATGGGTGAAGGGGTAAAAGGCAAACTGCGTCTCGGGACGTTAAACTCGCTCGGGCTTCAGCTAGTGAGCCCGGCGGTTTCTTCGTTTCTGAAACACAACTCGAAAGTATCGATGTCGCTTTTCTACGAAGACGCTGACAAAGTCTACGCGGCACTGGCGCGCGGTGATCTCGATGTTGCGATTTTACCTGACATCACGCAGTCGGATCCGAGCGCCGACGTGAAGGCGCTCGAAACTCGCCCGCTGATGAAAGACGAGATGTGGTTGGTCGCCAGCGGTCGCGACACCACAGTCCCCGACGAGGCGTCGGTCAAAGATCTGGTCTCGCGCCCGTACATGAGACTGACCGAACGTTACGAAGGGTTCGAAAAGCTTCTGACGAAGGGTCTCAAAGACAGCGGAGTCGAACTTGTTCCTTCGTTTGAAACCAATAACGTCGGAACGTTAAAGCGGGTTATCGAGTCTGGTCTCGGCTGGGGATTTTTGCCCTCGCACTCGATTCGCAAACAGGTTCGCATGGGTCGCTTGACCGTCGTCGATTGCCCTGAGCTTTTCTACTCGGTGAACGTTCAGTATTATTCTCGCCCTGGTACCGGTAACGAGCAGGCGATCGAGATCTTCTATCGTTCATTGAAGCAACAAGGTTTGGGTCAGTGATCGCTGCTTAGCTGAGCCGCGTAAGTGCTGCCGCATAAAATCCGTCGTAGCCATTTTCGCCGGGCGAAAATTTCTTTTCGGTGATTAGTTCCCAGCCGTTACCGGCCGACTTCAGAAAAGCTTCAACCTGACGTTCGTTCTCCGAGGGGAGGCAGCTGCAGGTTGCGTAAACCAGACGCCCTCCGATTTTGACCATCTGACTGTAGTCGCGCAAAATTTCGGATTGCAGCAGAACGAGCCGTTCAATCTCCTCACGAGAAATTTTCCATTTCTTGTCTGGATTTCGGCGGAGCACGCCGAGACCGGTGCACGGGACATCTAGCAAAACCGCATCGGCGGTTTTTTCGAGGCGTTTGATGGTCTTCATCGATTCGATCACGCGGACTTCGGCGATATCGACGCCGTTTCGAGTGCAACGTTCGCGCAGCGACTGCAGCTTACGCTCAGTGATATCCATCGAAATAATTTTACCTTTGTTCTTCATGAGGGCTGCGAGGTGAAGCGTTTTGCCTCCGCCGCCTGCACACGCATCGATCACGCGGTCGCCAGGCTTGGCACCAAGTAGGGGCGCCACTTGTTGGCTTGCGCCGTCTTGAATTTCAAAAAATCCCGATTTGAACGCGGCCGAAGTGAAAATATTTTTTCGCTCAAGAAGAATGAGGCCGTCGTCAGTTTCTGGCCCCGGGCGCGTGTGAATATCATCTTTCAGAAGTTCTTTGGCGAGTTCCTCGCGGGTTATTTTCAAACGGTTCGCGCGTAAGCAAACGGGCGCAGGCTCATTAAGTTTTGCGAGCATCCCGTCCCATTGTTCGCCCAGTTCTTCTCGGCCATATTCGTAAAGCCAGTCAGGAACCGATTCGCGAACAGCGACGGACGCCGCGCGCGCGCGCTTCATGCCGTCTTCAAGTTTTGCGCGGTTGAGAGTCTTAAATTCTGGCCAAGGCGGTAGTTCGCCCTCGTCTTTTTTTAGCAGCCATGCGCCGAGAAGTCGCATGAGCGGATCGTGATCGAGTGATGGTTGTTGTTCGCCGAGCGAAACCCAAAGAAAACGCCAGTTGCGAATGAGGTCATAGGTTGTTTCGGCAATGAAACGGCGGTCGCGCGCACCGAGTTTGCGATTATTTTTAAAAAGTCGCTCGATGACTTTGTCGGCTTGATAGCCGCCGCCAAACACGTCTTGCAGGGCGATAACAACTTGTTCGGCAATCGGTCGATGAAGAAGGGCCATGACCGAGACTTAGAACGTGAAAACAGGTCCAACGGCAACAAATGTTCCGTTGAATTGTCCGTCGCTGAGGAGAAGAAGGTGATTTTTTAATCCTGCCTCGATAAAGAAGCCGGTGTTGCCAATCACTTCGAAGAAACGGGCCCCCAAGACGAGTTGATAATCGAGAGCCAAAGCTGATTTGCGATTGATCTGCTTTGTGAAGACGCCCAGGCCAACTCCCGCACCAAGGTAAAGCGGGAATTTGCTCGAGGCATCCGGGAACGTGATCATCGGCAAGAAACTCAATTTGCCCGCATTGCCGTCTTCGAGGGAGTAATTCGCGTAATCGACGCGAACCGCGAGATCCATGGAGTGTGCCCATTCACCAACGCGGTAAGTGACGCCGAGATTCAATTTGCCGACGTTGCTTTGGGCGTCGCGCGCTCCCCAGTTGTAAGCGTTGTCAGAAACAAAACCGCCGATATGAACAGCGAGGTAGTGATCGGCCGGCGTCTGCCTTGACGATGACGGGTCTGAGTTCGTGCCCGTCGCGACCGCTTCATGGGGTGTCATATACTTTTCGGCTGCCCGACGACCCACGACCGGTTTGCCGGAGGTTCGAATTGGCGGCGGAGGTTTGATAACGGCGGGGGCAGAATCATCCATCTCGATCGGACCGCTTTGCGCAAAAGCCTGAACCGAAATAAGTATTGAGAGGATCGGGGTCAAAACCAAAACGCTAAGGACTTTCATGAAGTTATAGATCATGAGTAAAATCCTAGCGCTTGGGTCGCCTTGACGCAAGGCATGTTCTCCCCTAGGTTGCGAGGCGGAGTTCCGATGCGCTGCCCATCTTGCGGACATTTAGAAGATCGCGTCTTAGATACGCGGGTCGGTCGTGAGGGCGATTCTATTCGCCGTCGGCGCGAATGTTTGCACTGCCAAAGCCGCTTCACCACGCTCGAAACGCTCTCGCAAGTGTACCCGTACATTATAAAAAAGGACGGCCGCCATGAGCCTTTTGCCCGCGAAAAGGTCCTCAAAGGGATTCAAGCAGCTTGTCAAAAGCGCCCTGTCTCGTTGGCTCAAATGGAGCAAATCGTGGATCGAGTCGCGAAGTGGGTGCTGTCAAGACCCGAGCGCGAAGTAACGTCCGAAGCCGTCGGGCAGAAAGTCATCAAGGAGC
>JAYTHQ010000017.1:0-7145 GCA_043732445.1 Bdellovibrionales bacterium
ATAGCCAGAGCAGTTCTGAAAGCCGACGCCAATCGCCAACGTGATCGAGAGAAAAGCCATTGCTTGGGTGACTCGTCTCATTTTTTGCCGCACTCTGCCTCCATCTCGGTCTACTGACTCTTATCGACAGAATGAGACACAGACTTCAGTCTCAATCTCAAACAGGAGGCTCGCTTTGCTAAAAATGAAGCTCGCGCCACTCCCCGCTCTGCTAATGAGCTCTCTTTTGTTTCTGGGCGCATTTGCGTCTCAAAGCGAGACACCAACTCAACGGGTGTTTAGGTTTCACGTTCCCAATGAGCCGATATCGCTCGACCCACTGTTCACCCAGTCATCTGACGCGAGCTACTTTTTAGCCAATGTCATGCGCGGACTTTACACCTATTCAAATGAAGAGGGCCTCACTCCCGAGGGAGCAAAAAGCTGCCACTTCAAAACGCCGCTAAAAATCGAATGCGAGCTTGCGGCCGATCGTGTCTGGAGCGACGGTTCAGCGATTGTCGCCGAAGATTACGTGCGCGCTTTTAGGCGCCTATCGGGCGCCGGTTCGCGAAGTTCAGCGGTCGAGCTCTTGAAAAATGTGAAGAGTGCTGTGGCAGTTCACGGTGGTAAAGCGAAGCCCGAAGATCTCGGTATCCACGCGGTGACTTCGCACAGACTGGCGTTTGAATTTGCAAAACCTGACCCCGACTTTCTTTTTAAGCTCGCGGCGAGTGTTTTAGTTCCGGTGAAGTCAGAGACTTTTCCTTCTCGAAAAAAGTCGGCTGAGGCCGTTGTTAACGGGCCTTACAAGGTCGCGTCCTGGACGGTCGGTCGCCGCGTTCGTCTTGAGCCGAACTTAAAATATAAGGGAGGCGCCCCAAACCGCCCAGATGTTGAAATCTTATTTATCGATGATGATGAAACCGCCTACAATCTCTACGAGCATGGGGAGCTCACGTTTTTACGGCGACTTCCGACGACCGCAATTCCTAAAGCCAGACTGCGCCCCGATTTTTTACAGATCCCCGTCGCGCGGTTTGATTATATCGGATTCGGCTCTGAGCTCCTTGATCAACCGCTCTTGCGAGAGGCGCTCGCCTACTCACTCGACTTTGCCGAGCTAGATAAGATTCTTGATGCTCTCGGAAGGCCCGGTTGCCCCGGTCTCCCGCGCCGCTTCATGGATGAAGAGCCGTGCGTGATCTTTAATCTCCCGCGGGCAAAAATCGCACTTACTAATTTTGCGAAGGCCGCGCCCGAACTGAAATCGCACCGACTTAAACTCGCTTACTCGAAGCTCGGCGGCGACGATATTAAAAAACAAGCCGAGTGGCTTCAAGCGCAGTGGAAAAAAAATCTCGGCCTAACGATTGATATTGAGGCGAGTGAACAAGGTGTTTACCTCGCGCGACTCCGAGAGAGACCGCCAGCGATTTTTAGAAAAGGCATCGGGCTCGAAAGTCCAACCTGTCTCGCCGCACTCGAAACGTTTTCGAAAAATGGATCAGAAAATTTTGTTAAATTTGAAAGTCAGGCTTACGAACACGTGATTGCCCAAATGACCACGATGAAAAGCGCAGCCAGCGCGCAAAAGAAGCTTTGCTCTGCCGGGGTTAAGATTTTGTTGTCTCAAAATCGACTGATTCCGCTCGGTCGAATTCATTTTACGATCCTGGCCCGACCAGAATTTAAAGGTTGGCGTTTAAATGAAATGAATCAGCTCGATCTCTCAGGCTTACAATTGAAACCCTAGACTATGGAACGGGTCTGGAAGACGCGCACGTTGATTTAGAACCAGCCCTCTTCAGTCGATAAGATCACTGGAGGCTCTGCCTGAAAAACTCTAAGAAAAAAGCCGTCAAGCCCTCGCTCAAATCCACAAAAAGTGGCGACCGCTATAAATCTCTCGTCGATATCGGCATCGCCCTCTCGGCTGAAAAAGAAATCTCGCGCATTTTAGATTTAATTTTAATGAAGGCCGTCGAAACCACAGATGCCGACGCTGCCAGTATTTTTCTGACCGAAAACATTAAAATCGATACGATTGGGAATGCGCAAAAAAAATTCTTTCAAGTTCTTCGGTTCCACCGCAGCACCGATCGGCGCGCCGGCGGAATCGTTCAAGGTAAAGTATTGGATTTGAACGACTCAAGTATTGCGGGCTACGTCGCCAGCACGGGAAACACCGTTCGCATTGCCAATTGCTACGAGCTGACCGGTAACGAAGATTATAAGTTTAATCCGTCCGTCGATTTAGAAACCGGTTACAAAACTATCTCGATGATGTCACTGCCGCTCAAAAATGCCGATGGCAAAATTCGCGGCGTCGTTCAGCTTTTAAATAAGGTCGACACGGAAGTGCGCGATAAGGGCAAGCGACTTGTGAATGCGCAAGGTCAACCGATTCCAAACTCCGATCATGTCATTGCTTTTACCGACGAAGACGAGCAGCTGATGCAGGCGTTTGCATCGCAAGCTTGCGTCGCGATGGAAAATGCAAAATTAACCGAAGATATCGAAAATCTCTTTGAGAGCTTCATTCGCGCATCGGTTACGGCCATCGAGGCCCGAGATCCCGCGACGAGCGGGCACAGCGACCGGGTCGCAGTTTTGACCGTCGAGTTTGCGCGTGCCGTGCACCAGTGCACGCTGGGGCCACTGCGGACAACGGAGTTTTCTGACGAACAAATTCGGGAGCTTCGTTATGCCGCACTTTTGCACGACTTTGGCAAAATTGGCGTGCGTGAATCCGTGTTGAGTAAGCGTCACAAGCTTTATCCGCACGAGATGGAAACCATCCTTCTACGCCTTGATTCGGCTCGCGCGCGGCAAGAAATGATGGTCTGGAAGAGCATGGCAAACGAGCTCGTGGATCTCTTCGAGAAGGGTCACCCTCACTCGCCTCGGGGTAAGCTGCGTGACGTCAGCCAAAAAATCGATCAGTTCGCCTCGCAGCTCCAGCAGGTGCGTTTGTCGATTATTAAAGCGAACCAACCCCAAATTGTCGGCGAAGATTTCGACATCGTCAGCTTGATGAGCTGGATCAATAAGGCGTCGCACGAGCTCGATCACACCCTGATCACCGCTGAAGAAATGGTCAAGCTGTCGTTGCCCAAAGGATCTCTCAGTGAGGAAGAACGCCGCGAGATTGAATCGCACGTCGGGCATACGTATCACTTTTTACGTCAAATCGCCTGGACCGAAGATCTCTCAAATGTTGCCGACATCGCGCATGCGCATCATGAAAAATGTGACGGAACTGGCTACCCGCGCGGATTAACGAACGAACACATTCCCGTTCAAGCGAAAATGATGACGATCGCCGACATTTACGATGCCCTTACCTCTATGGATCGCCCCTATAAACGCGCAGTCTCCGCCGAACGCGCGATCGAAATTCTGCACCTGGAAGCGCGCAACGGAAAGCTTGATCTCGATCTCTTAAAGGTGTTCGTCGAGGCTGAGGTCTTTCGTACTGCCGACGGTATGCGTTCACGAAAAACGGCTTAAATTGACAGCGCAAGTCCGTCTCGTTTGAAATCTTGGTGACGCCTGCCCCTTCGGATTGGCGTTCATTTGTGATTGGCATTGTTTTGCGCTATGGTTTGGTTTGATGGACCACCCCGTGATCGCGCGCCGCCGGCTTTTCTCGACGGCGCATCTTTACAAGCAAGACGCATTTAGCGACGAACAAAATCGCGAAGTTTTCGGTGCGTGTTATTCGGCTCATGGTCACGGGCACAATTATATCCTAGAAATTTTTGTGGAAGGCCCGATTGATCCCGACAACGGATTGGTTGTAAATGTGAATGACCTTGATCGGCTCATGAAAAAGGTCTGCGAGCCTTTTGATCATTTACACATTTCATTCGACGTTCCGGCGTTCAAAGGCATCGTGCCTACGACGGAGCACCTGGCTAGCTACTTCTACTCCCACGTTCGCGATGAGTTAGCTGACGTGCTTCCAAAGTTGAAACTCAACCGTCTTCGGCTTTTTGAAACCGACGATCTCTGGACGGTCGCACGTCAAGCCTCTCAATTGGCCGTTCACGTCCAGGGTCCGCCCAAATTTTCAAATACATTTGAGGTCACACGAGAGCTAGTCATTCGCTCTATCCATCACCTCGAGAACGCGGCTTGGTCGCCCAAAGAGAATCAAGATTTTTACGGCGTCTGCTACGGCACGCATGGCCACGACTACCGTATTCAGGTCACGTGCCGCTCGGAAATGAATGAAAAAACCGGCATCAGCGTTGACCGCGATGTCTTAGACCGAATTCTTGAAACTGAAATTCGCGCAAAGTATGATGGTGTCGATCTCAATCGACGCTTCAAGAATACATCGTGCGAGCAGTTGGCGATTGAATTTTTCAATCTTCTGAAAGCCAAGCTGCCCGCGCAGTCGCTTGTCAAAATCGGCATTCAAGAGACGCGAAAAAATTATTTCGAATTTCCGCCTGACTTTGGTGCGGCCGCCGAAACGGGAGCTTGAGTCGGCTGATCTGCCGCGGGGCCTTTCTCGTACGTAATAATCGCATCGAGATCTTTGAGCCTCCCGTTCACGTCTCTCTTAACAGTTGTGCGACCGTGAATTTCTAAAAGTGAACTTCCATCGGGTGTCACATAGAAATGAAGTGGGTTCACGAGAGCCGAAATGATGAAGCTAGAGGGCTTCATTTTGATGATAACCACCTTCTTGCCGTCGAGCTCAGAGTCGGATTCCTTCGAAAATTCAAACCCGATTGTTTCCTGTCGATCAAGAACCGCGAGACGGCGCTTCAACTTATCGCCCTTCATTAGCTCGGCCCAATGGTCTTCAAATTGTAACGGAATTTGTGAGCCGATGATGAAATCAGGCCCCGCATCTTCGGTGCTGGTTTTTTCTTTGCCGTCTTTTTTCCAGGTGAATTTGGCTTTGCCAGCGGCGACTTCGATCAAACCCTGAGCGTTCATCTGGAACTGCTCTTGTTTGTAGAGTCGAATCGTTTTGTCTTTGATAAAAGTGATCTCTTCGTGAGTCGCCGGCCGCCCGTCAGGGTAATTAAACCTGTTGTTGACGATCACCTCATCTCCAATGGGCTCTGATTCGCTTCGGTAGCTATAGAGCAGGGTGGTCTTTTTCGGGTCATCGAGCGCGTAAACTTTGGCCGTGTAACGGAGCTGAGGCGCCGCTGACGTAACTAAGGGAAACACGAGACTGAAAATCGCGACGAAAGCTTTCATGAGAACCTCTTTAGGTAATCGTGGGGGGCAACTTAGCTGGTGATCATTTCAAAGTTATGAGACCAACCCCGGACCTTGTTTGGCAAGTTTAGAAGAGGGTGATAGAACTAGCTGCTCATGAGTGAAGTCTTACGTCTCTCAAAATTAATGGCCGAACGTGGCCTTTGCTCGCGGCGCGAAGCCGACGAACTGATCGCGAAGGGCTGGGTCCTGGTCGATGGCGAAGTCGTCAGTCAACTCGGTACCAAGGTCCTTCCGAGCGTGCGGATCGAGCTAGTTCCGCAGGCCCAAATGAAACTCGATCGTTTGGTGACCATCATTTTGCACAAGCCGATTGGCTACGTCTCTGGTCAGCCTGAAAATAATTACGAGCCCGCCGTGCGGTTAATTACGGCCGAAAATCAAGACTTGAGTGACCCGGCAGACAAGGCCGCTGGCCGCCTCGATCGCCGACATTTCGAAGGCCTTGCGCCTGCAGGTCGCCTTGATATCGATTCGCAAGGACTGATTGTCTTCACGCAAAATGGTCAGATGGCCAAGACGCTGATAGGCGCCGACACGTCGATCGAGAAGGAATACCTTGTTCGCGTGGAAGGGCCTCTGAGCCCGCTCAACTTAAAACTTTTAAACCACGGCCTCGAGCTAGACGGCGTGCAACTCAAAACCGCGAAAGTGAGCTGGCAAAACGAAGACCAACTCAAATTCATTCTTCGCGAAGGGCGCAAGCGCCAGATCCGACGGATGTGTGAGCTTGTGGGTTTGCGCGTGACGGGCCTGAAGCGCGTTAGAATTGGCAATGTGACATTGAGCCGATTACCTGAAGGAAAATGGCGCTTCCTACGCCCCGGCGAAACTTTTTAAGCCGCTCGTCAACGACAACCGACGCTTTCGAGAACCCAAATTTCATGCGGAGTAAACCCGGCCTGCTGACGGAGCTCATGATTGATTCGCGCGCGGCGCGGAACAAGACGGTTGATGATTTCTATTCGTGTCGTGAAGTCGTCTGCCGGATCGAGTCTCTGCTGCTGACAAATTTGTCGATACCAACGGCTGCCGAATAAAACATGGTCGACTTCTTCGTTGCGAATCGTCTGCACCACGGGTCTCGCAACCGGCGATCTCGTACCGTTGAGGCGTTTTAAAATGGCTTCGCCCGCATCGAGACCAGAACCCTCCAGGTAGCGATGAACGATCAAAATTCGATCCAGAAGCGAATCGCTCACATCGACCGCTGCTAAAAGTGCGGCATGGACATTCCAGCGCCCCCACTCAAAACCTAAATCATTTAGGCCGTTCAAACAAAGCTGCAGATGCCGACTCTCGCCGAGCGTGATTTCTGCGAGTTCCTCTCGAAACGGACGCGGCGCTTCAGGAAATTCAACAAGCGTTCGCAGACCGAGTTCCATCGCCTGGAGTTCAATGCTTCCGAGGTCATGGAGTAAGCGGGCCTGCCCTTCGAGGGTTGAAAGCCCAAGCTTGGCTGGAAGCTGACTTTTGTTAACAACGGTGACGTCTCGCGCAATCTCTTGAACCTGACCCGCTGCTGAATTTTCAGACAACGCAAGCGTCAGCGCCTGCGGGAGAGTTTTGATTTTCTCCCGGACGTTTGCGATCGCGAACCAATCTTGCGCCTGGCGAAGCTCCATAACCGAAACTTCTAACATCGAGGCCTTGAAGCGAAAAGCCTTTACAGTCTCTTTAGCTTTTTCTAGCTTGGCAGAGCGACCAGAGCAGACTCTGGGAGGGAGAGTGTATGGGAAAGAGCTGGAAGAACCCGTTAATGGCGGCCAACGCCGCAAAAAAAGGCGCAAAGTTCACCAAGCATGCGCGCGAGATTCAAGTCGCGACCAAACTCGGCGGCATGGACCCCGACATTAATTCGCGTTTACGCATGGCTCTAGATGCAGCCCGCGCCGACTCCGTGAACAAAGATACGATTG
>JAYTHQ010000018.1:0-2063 GCA_043732445.1 Bdellovibrionales bacterium
GCGAGATCGTCAACGCGCCAAAATGCGATGGCGAGGCCGTTGAAGCGGCCAGACGCAAGTATGTTTCTGACGCCAATCCTGATTGTATTTACGCCGGCAGCGTCACCACCTATGCCGGTGGTCAAAAACAGTCCTATCGGTGCGACCCTCCGCACGCGTTTTGCTTTGGTTCTCGCACCTGTAAGACCGATCTCGGTGATTCGATGAAAGCCGACTACACATGTGCGGCAAGCCAGGTCATTTGCAATCCACTTTTATTCGGCGTTCACGCCGATGGGCGAACGCCGTTCTGTGTTCGGCGCGATGCGAATGCCACCGCTCGCTGCGATGAGACGGCCGCTGCCGAAACTCGCGCGGTCCAACCTCTCGATCAGTCGCATGCGGGGATTCGCGAAGCGTGGAACGACTTTGCCGACCGCGTCTTTAAACTTTGTCATTCAAATGAGATCGCAAAAACGCTTCATTGCGACGAGTGCCAGATTGTTCGCAAACGGCTCTTTGATTTAAATGTGGCTGCCCGAGATATTCAGTCGTGCGGAGCTGCAATTAAATACGAGGCTTCGAACTGTTTGGCCGACGGTTTGTGCCACGGTCGACCCGCTACGCCGGCAAAACCAGCCACCTCTCCAGCGCGTGCTGTTGGCTCTGTTTTGCAAGACGAAGTCGTTACCGAAACCGATCGAAAGCCGGCAGCTCACGAAATACGTCACTAATCTAAAAAGCGTGGGCGCTCAGCCGGAGTCGGTAAACGGCATGTGTCGCGTTGACCGAAGATCGAATAACGAGCGCCGGCGACCGCATCATACACAGCATCTCGAAAAAATCTTGGAAGCAAATTTAAAACAAACGCGAGCAGACGCCAGCCCGGGCTGAGACTTGCAATCGCGTGCAAGACCGCAGCCGATTTCCGGTAGGTGACGGCGCCATCGACGACGACGATCGAATTTAAATTTTGGGTATCGCTCAGCGGGAGTCGGGCTTGAGCGGTGGCTCCTTGAAGGGGAGTAAACTGCAGGTTTAGGTTTTTATCGCGCGCTATTAAGAAGTCGACCGCGCCGTTACAGAGTCCGCAAACGCCGTCAAAAAACACGATCATAAAACTAAGAGCCCGTGACCAGGGCGTGGGTCAAACTTAGCGCGGACGCCTGGACATAAGTCAGACGCTTAAGCCAAAACGCAATGGGCCTAGCGGCCTTCGAAACTTTGCGGAGGAGTTCGGTGAGCCTTTTTTGAACTGCCAGAACGGAGGCGTGCGACATCGTCATGACGACAAGTCTGATCTTACTGGCGGCGCGTGGCAACGGTTGATACGCTTGGCAAGATGATAAAAATCTTGAGTCCGAGCGAAGCGTTTGAAGGTCTGCAGCGCCATCAGTTCCCTTCACGTCAATATGCGGCGATGTATTCAAGTTGGTACGGCGGGATCGTGACAGATCCGAATTTCATGGTCATCCCCATCGACGACCACGGTTTTCATCGTGGTGACGCGGTTTTTGAAGCGGTGAAAGCGGTCAACGGCAAGATCTACGCGCTCGATCGTCACCTCGAGCGCATGCATGTCTCGGCCGAAAAAATCGGTTTGAAGCTGCCGGGAGATTTACGACAGATCGCGATTGAAACGGCTCAAGCCTCGAAGCTGAAAAACTGTCTACTCCGGTACTATGTCTCGCGAGGTCCCGGCGGATTCACGACAAACCCTTACGAAAGTGTTGGAGCTCAAACGTACCTGGTCATCACGCCTCTCGTGCCGCCGGCAGCCAGCAAATATGCAAACGGTGTTTCGGCCATGACAAGCGCAGTTCCGATCAAAGAAGGCGTCTTCTCGACGGTCAAGAGTTGCAATTATCTGCCGAACGTGATGATGAAGAAGGAAGCCGTCGATAACGGCGTCGACTTTACCGTCTCGGTCGATCACGACGGCGTGATTGGCGAAGGTTCGACAGAAAATTTTGCGATCATTACGAAAGACGGCGTGTTTCGGGTACCGTCGTTTCAACGGACTTTGCGGGGCATCACGTTGATCCGCCTGATGGAGTTGGCCGCAGAAAAGCCAGAGCTTAAAA
>JAYTHQ010000019.1:0-2063 GCA_043732445.1 Bdellovibrionales bacterium
CGCCAAGTCGAATTTGAATTCGCGATCGAAAATCAGACCGTCGTTTGCGACGAGAAATTAATTCGCAACGTCTTTCGCCGACTCACGCACAACGCCGCCAAATTTGCGACCACCGGTACAAAGGTGATCGTCCGCGGCTCGTCAGTTAACGGTCGCTATTTAGTCGCGATCGAAAATCACGGGACAGCGATTGACGAGCGGCGAATCGATCAGCTGATGAAGCCATTTACGTTGAATGAGAACGTTTTAAACCATTCAATCGGCACCGGCCTTGGGTTACCGATCTCACAAGCACTTTTGAAACTTCAAGGCGCAAAACTCCGCTTTGCTGCTGGCGGCGACCGCGTGATTATTTCCTTTGATCTCGGACTCTCGACCTAAAATCCGGACATCCAGATCCGCTGGCCGGACACGTGATGGGCCTGTTATCTAAATGGCCGTCGTTTAAGCTTCGCCAGTCGTTTGCATTGCCGTTTAGCAATGAAACAAAATCGGTTTTCCATTTTAGTTTTTCATACAACTCGGCTCATACTTTCGCTTGCGATCTGTTTACTTGTGCGACCCGCGTCGGCAATCGAACTGAAGCCTGACGCAGAAACGTCTGAAGACATTGCCCTCTCCATCGGGCGTTCGGCCGAGTGGCCGGTCGCATCGGCGGGCGAAATCTCGGTCTCAAACGGCGCGGTCGTTCGGGTTGTTGATCAAGGGCACGCAGTCAAGGTCACCGCCTTAAAGCTCGGTTCAGCACTCGTCAGGAGTGGCGCTCGCCGACTCGAAGTGAACGTCCTCCCCGAAGCCTCGTTTCGGCTTTACTCAAATCTACGAGATGTCCTACGCGATCGCCGCGGACTCTCGTTATCGGCCAGCAGTGGCTCATTGAAAATCGTTGGTCGACTTCTGCGAGCGAGTGACTGGTTAGCGGTTGCGGCCGCCATGCACGGAACTGAACTTGCCAAGTTTAGCTTTGAAGCTGCGCTAGACCCTGAAATCAAAACCGAAATTCAAAAGGAACTTCAGACGCGCTTGAGCGCGGCAGGTCTCTCCCATGTCGACTTCGTATTTACACCCGAAGTGATCGCGTCGGTCGGCTCAGACCCGAAAGATTCAAAAGGGCGCGCCGAAAAAATCTTATCTCCCTTCGGAATCCGCGTTGAAACGAATTCTAGCGTGTTGGCACTTGAGCCGATGATCCGAGTCAAAATTCTCGTCGCTGAAATCAAGAAAAGTTTCAAGCGAACATTTGGTGTTCAGTGGCCAACGTCGATCGGAGGTTTGGTCCTACCGGGCAGTGACCTTCAAGTTGAACCTTTGCAACTTCGACTAGAAGCCATGGAGGAGCACGGCTGGGGCCGAATTTTAGCCTCGCCGACACTTCTCTGTCGCTCTGGCAAACAAGCCGAATTTATGGCCGGCGGCGAAATTCCGATTAAGCTTTCGTCGTATCGCTCAAGCGAAGTCGTCTGGAAGAGCTATGGAATTTTGTTACGTATCAAGCCACTCGCCGACGCGACCGGGCGCATGAGCATCGCGATTGAAACCGAAGTTTCGGCCCTCGACGAGTCTCATGCGGTCGATCAAGTCCCCGGTCTTCTGACCAACCGGATGCAAACCCATTTTGATTTGAGTTCAAGCCGTACGATTGCACTTTCGGGCCTGATAAAAAACGATTTAAGCAAGCATTCGAGCGGCCTACCTGTCTTCAGTTCGATTCCTATCTTAGGCGCACTTTTTGCCAGCCAAGACTTTAGAGACGATCGCTCGGAACTCATGATCTTCGTCACACCAGAGGTGACTCATGACTAACGAATTCGAATTTTTTCACGCTCGCGCACTCGCAAATCTTGAAGATCTGTCGGCCGCCGATCCGCTCACTCGACTCAGCGATTATGCGACACAACAATCGCACGGCGAAGATTCACATGCGCGGCGAGCGGTCGAAAGAGCGTGCGAGGGGGCAACGCCCGAAATACGTTTACGGCTTCTCTCAGAATTTTTTGGCTGTGGTCCGCTCGACTCGCTTCTCGATTCTGATTGCACAGAGATTATCGTCAATGGCCGAGACT
>JAYTHQ010000020.1:0-2062 GCA_043732445.1 Bdellovibrionales bacterium
AAAGTGGAAGCTGTCGGTAATGACTCCAGACCCGAGGGCGGAGTTGCCGGCACAGATTCTTTCTCGTAACTCTCCATTTTATTTTTGAAGAATACGATCAGCACAACCAACAAAAGAATTCCGGCAATCGCCCCGATCGTAACTGCGGTCGAAGTTTTTGGATTGATAGCGCGGTCGGCTTCTTGTGAATTTCCGCGCGGCGTTGTTGGCACGACTTCTGGTGGTTTGGGCTTGGTCGAACCCATCTCTTCAAAGAATGTGTTTAAGAGGCTGTCGACATCGAGATTAAGATAAGTTGCGTAGGCGCGAACAAAGCCGCGCAAAAAAGTTTTTGGTGGAAGGTGTTCGACGTCGCCGGCTTCCATGTACTGGATCGTCTTAACGTTGATCTTCGTTGCGACCGCGACTTCGTTAACCGAAATCCCTTTTCGCTCACGGTTTTCTCTCAAAATCTGGCCGGTGATTTTCATAGCTGCAGCATCCTACTTCATCAGTTTGAGAAGGTTTTCCGCTTTTTTTGCGTAACGCCCGTCTGGGTAGAGCTTCACGATCTCTTCCATGCGCGAGATCGCCGACGATGTTTTACCAATTTTGTAGTAAGCAAGGCCGCTGTAATACTGCGGCTCATCGAAACCAGCGCCGCCGTTTGCGCGGCAAATGAGCGAGGCATTATCAAGAGACTGGGCCGCGCTCTCAAAGCTCGATAACTCGAAGAGCGAACGACCGTAAAGAGTTTGCGCCAGACAATTATCGCGATTGTTTTTGAGAGCCTTGCTGAAGAGGGCTTTGGCGTCAGCGTAATTCCCTCGGCGAAAGTAAGCGAGACCGAGGTTCACGTACGCTTTCGATGGGTCTGGATACGTGAGATCGTTCACGACACGTTGCAGTTCGTGAATTGCTTGATCGTAGCGACCGAGTTCAATCAGCACGCGTCCGTAATTGTTCCGCGCCTCTGAGTAAGCGGCGTTTAACTCAAGCGCCTTTTCGAGGTGGTCGGCCGCAGTTTTGTATTTTTCGCGCATGAAATAAGCGAGGCCAAGATTGTTTTGAATACTCGGATCGTTTGAATCCATTTTCTCGGCGGTCAAAAGTTCTCGAAGCGCGTCGGGGTAATGACCTTGCTGAAGGAGGGCCGTTCCGATGCGCGCGTGAAGCTGGGCTTCATCTTTAGTTTTCTGACTCGCGCACCCGGTTAAGACCGTCACTAAAAGTGCGATTGAGATGAGTGTGAACGCCGCGCGAACGGTTGTTGGCCTAAAAAACGTCTGCATTGCCTCTGAGCGTAGCAAAAATTTTCTAACCGAGCAAAACCCATGGAGTTTTTCGAACTAGACCGATGGCGAGCGCGTCAACACGACGAGGGTCTCCACATGGTCGGTTTGCGGGAACATATCGAACGGCTCAACCGACTCGAGCATGAAGCCCGCCTGAGCGAAGGGCTTTAGGTCGCGCGCGAGGGTCACGGGGTGACAGCTGACGTAAATTAAAAACTCAAACGGCGAACAGACGAGTTTCGCGATGACGTCTGGTGAGCAGCCTGTTCGGGGCGGGTCGATCAGGATGCCAGAGCCGGCAGCAAGCTCGTTGTTTAACAGAAAAGCCCCGACATCACTGAGCTCCCAGCGAATATCGCGGCCAGCTAGTTTTTCTGCCGATTGTTTCTCGCCGCGAGCGACGCTTTCGCGGTTGAGCTCGACCGCTGTTATCGAGGCCTTTGGAAAGGCGTTGGCGAGCGGAAAGGTGAAATTTCCGCTTCCGGCGTACAGATCATACAAAACTGGTTTTTCATGGTCGAGAAACTTCATGACGAATTTTGAAACAACGCTCGCCACAAGATTTCGGTTTTGCTGAGTGTTGACCTGCGAGAACGCGAATCCAAGACCGCCCTCTTGATCATCTTGATCTCGTTCGTCTGATTCTTTGGCGTCAGGTCCCCGCACGTGAACCTGGTCATTATCGGCTACAAAAACTTCGATACGCCCGGGTGATTGGGCCGCCATTTCACGTTTGAGAGACGGGATGAGGGCTGCGATTTGCGTCTCCGCAATCGGGCAGTCGTCGA
>JAYTHQ010000021.1:0-7114 GCA_043732445.1 Bdellovibrionales bacterium
GCGGTGATTCCCGCAACGGATGCCGCCAATGAACTCTGGGAAATTGGTTTGTCAGACCGAAAAAAGTTTCACGAGAATCAGAAAACCGAAACCCAACTCGCGCACGAAGCCCTCGAGCTCGGAGCTTGGCAGCGCGACGACTATGTTTTGCGCTTAAACGAAGTTGAGCGGCGCGAAGTCGTCAGACGTCGATCGGCGTGGGCGCAGGCCAGCGAAACAGTGATCGGACTCAACACCGGTTGTAGCGGCGTGATTCAATATAAGAAGCTGACGGTCGAGCGGCATCGCGAACTAATAGAGGCGCTGAATCAGGTGCCAGGTACCAAGGTCGTTTTGTTGGGTGGCAAAGAAGATAGCGAGCGAAACGAGCGGATCGCTGATGGCTTAAACGTGATTCAATCTTCAACGCAAGACGGACTTCGTGACGGGATGCTGAGTGTTGCGGCGTGCGATATCGTGGTCACTGGCGACAGCCTTGGCATGCACCTAGCAATCGCCCTTAAAAAGTGGACGGTTGCCTGGTTTGGTCCGACGTGCGCGCACGAGATCGACCTTTACGATCGGGGTGTTCGTGTGTTGTCGGAGGCCAGCTGCGGGCCTTGCTGGAAACGCTCGTGCGCAAAGCCGACGATGTGCTATGACTTAGTTTCTGTCGAAGCCTTGATGAACGCGATTCAATTGAACCGCGAGAAAGATAGAGCGTCGTGCCCGACTTCATCGACACGCCTGAGCCCACCGATACTCTAGTCGTTCAAACCGCTTTTCTCGGCGACGTCCTTCTCGGAATTCCACTTCTCAAGGTTTTAAGAGCTCGCACCAAAGGCCGACTGGTTTTGGTTTGTCGCCATGACGTTGGTCGTTTTTTCCTAGAGAGCGGTCTCGTCGACGAGACGATCGAAATTAATAAGTCGCACCGAAGTTCGTGGCGTGAAGCGCGGGCGCGCCTCGCTAATCGCGAGTTTGCTTTGTTAGTTTGCCCGCACCAATCTTTTCGCACCGCTATTTTTGTGTCGCAAATCCATGCGAGTTTGAAAATTGGTTACAGCCGCTTCTTTAACTTCTTTGCGTTCGATCAACGCGTGCGCCGACCGCTCGAAGTTCCTGAAGCTCTTCGTCAGCTTGCGCTGCTCGGACCTGTCGACGAGACGTGGTCGACGAAAATTAAAGACTTTGCCAAGACGCAAGCGGCACATGGCGGGCAGGGCGAAAACGGCCAACTCACCGAACTTCCGTTCGGCACCGACATGAAAGTGCCTGCTCTCATGGAAATTCGAAATCAGAAGAAAATCGGCGGTGACGTTCAGGTCGCGAGCGTCGTTGAGCCTTTTGCAGACAGTCGTGACGCCATCATCGTGCTGGCGCCCGGAAGTGTTTGGCGAACAAAGATGTGGACCAAAGACGGATTTATCGAAACCGGTCGAGAGCTTTCACGCAAGCGCGGAGCGATGACCGTGGTGATGGGCTCAAAAGACGAGCACTCACTCTGCGAAGAAATCGCGTTGGCGATTCCTAACGCGGTTTCGCTGGCGGGTCGGACTTCACTTTACGAATCAGCGCAACTTCTGGCCATTGCCGATCTCTTGATCTGTAACGACAGTGGTGCGATGCACTTAGGTGCGGCTGCAGGCGTACCCATCGTGAGCATCTTCGGACCGACCGTTCTTGAATTTGGCTATCGACCTTGGTCAAACACGTCTAGCGTCGTTCAAAGATCGCTCGGCTGTCGACCGTGCGGATCGCATGGTCCGCAAAAATGTCCGTTGGGTCATCACAACTGCATGAAATTAATCAAAGCCGCCGATGTTCTGGCGGCAGTTCCAAAACAATAAGACTTCTCTTACTAGCGCTTTGGATCAGTCGGCTGAATAATCGCGGACATTGATGCCATACTTTTTGATTTTTCTCAGGAGCGTATTCTTCGGAATATTTGCCTCGGCAACAGTTTTATTAATTTTGCCTTTGTTGGCCTTTAGAGCGCTAACGATGAAGTCCTTTTCTACTTGTTCTTTATAGACTTCGAAATCCATCGGGCCGCTGAGGTTCTTTGCCTCTTGAAACGTGTTCGTGGCTGAACGAGTTGAGGAGCCGCTTGCAGATGCCGCCGCCGCCGGCGCCGCAGTGATCGTTTCGGGCAACGAAGAAACTGTAATTTCATTCGAGTTTTCGACGATGAACGCGCGTTCGATCACGTTCTCAAGCTCGCGGATATTGCCTGGCCAACGGTAGCGCTTCAAAAGCTGAAGGGCTTCGGGCGTAACACCGGTGATGGTGCGTTGATGGCCTTTCACAAAACGCTTCATGAAGTATTGAGCCAGCTCACCGATATCGTCTGCTCGTTCGCGGAGCGGCGGCAAAAAGATAGGCATGACGTTTAAGCGGTAAAACAAGTCTTCGCGGAAAGTCCCGTCTTCGATCATTTTCTCGAGGTTCCGATTCGTCGCCGCGATGATCCGCGCGTCGGTCTTGACTTCACGCGAGCTGCCGACCGGTGTGAACTTACGCTCCTGGAGAACGCGCAGAAGTTTCACCTGCATTTCAGGTTTCAATTCTGCGACCTCATCGAGAAAGATTGTTCCATTATTTGCCAGCTGAAACTTGCCGATTTTTCGCTCGTGAGCACCGGTGAAGGCGCCCTTCTCGTGACCAAAAAGTTCTGACTCCATCAGGGACTCGGGAATCGCGCCGCAGTTGATAGCGACCATCGAACCGTTTTTACGCGGTGAATTGTAATGGATTGCTTTCGCAACCAGCTCTTTTCCGGTTCCGTTTTCGCCGCGAATTAAGACGGTCGTGTCGACTTTGCAAAGGCGGTGAATGAGATCGAAAACGTCGCGCATCTTTTTTGAGGTTCCGACAAATTCACTCTCAATATCGTCGTCAAAAATAGGATTTGAAATCGCGAGGCGTGAAACCATCTCGCTCGCTTCGTGCGCGCGTCGGACGATTTCGATCAGGCGCTCGGGCTGGACAGGTTTTTCGAGGTAATCGTAGGCCCCTTCTTTGACGGCGGCGATCGCGTCTTGCACGTTTGAATGAGCCGTCATTAAAACTACGAAGGTGCGGGGATCATGTTCTTTGATCGCGCGTAACGCTTCGATGCCGCTCATTTCGGGCATTCGAACGTCCATGAGAACTAAATCCCAGTCGCCAGTTTTATATTTTTCGAGAGCCTCGCGGCCATTTGATGCTTCTTCGATCCGGAATTTAAAGCCGGGAATTGCGGTTTGCAAAACAGAGATCACGGCGCGGCGAAGTTCGGCTTCGTCATCGACGATCAGGGCATTGAGCGTAGTTTCAGGGGCAGTGTTCATGAATCGACTCCCGTCATAAAAGCGTCAGGGTTTTGAGGTTCAGGGCCGGTGGTCGCGATTGGAATTGTAAAACCAATGCGTGTTCCGTGGTCGTTAGGTTCCGAGTGACTATCGAGAAACACGCGGCCACCGTGAAGCTCGATAAAATACTTAACAAGATAAAGTCCAAGACCTGTGCCTGGCGTTTTGAGCGAATCGTCTTGACTGCGCCCGCGAATAAATTTGCCCCAGATCTCTTGCTGCTCGTCACGCGCGATTCCCGGGCCCGTATCTTCAACGACGACTTCGACGTTGTCATCTTTTTCGCGCGAGCGAATGGTCACGCGGCCGCCCTCTGGAGTGTATTTGATCGCGTTCTCCATGAGATTCAAGATGACCTCTTGAATCAGCGTCGTATCGGCTTCGATCGAGAACATCGGTTCGAGATCAGATGTGAGCGCGATCTTTTTTTCAGTCGCCAGCGGCGCAATTCGCGCGATCACGCGTTCGATGTCGTCATTGATATCGGTGACTTCCTTGGTGATCTTGAAATCTTTGGCTTCGACTTTGGTGACCTGAAGGATGCTTTGAATATAGCGATGCAAATCGTCACTCGAGCGCCTGAGGCTTTTGAGGTCGACTGCAAATTCTGAATCGGGAACGGTTGACAGCATGCGGTCACAGATGGCCTGAATTTTAGCGATCGGTGTTTTGAGATCGTGCGACATCATCGAAACAAAATTTGTTTTGAGCTGTTCAATTTCGGACAAATAGACTTGTTCTTGCTCGAGCCGCCAGGTGCGTTGCTCGTTCAACGCTAGTCTGTAGCTTAAAAAAACCATGTAGGTGGCGATCAACTGCACCAACGGCGCAAGAACTGGCATCCACAAGAGTGCCACATCGAATGACCAAGCGCTCGCGGCGGTCCAGAGTAGCGCGGTCATGACAAAGAAAACGAGGGCAACCGATTGTGGATACGAGATCAAAATCCAGAGTGACATGATCATCAGCGCACCGAGGAGCAGGGTGTAAATCCAAATCGGGAGGTGACGAACGGTCTTCCCAAGTAAAACGTTGTCGATGATATTGGCGGTGACTTCGGTGCGGCTCATTCGGCCGAGCGGCGTTTGCACTTGTTCGACCGGATTGGCGAGACTGCCGATTAAAACGATCTTGCCGCGCAAGAGATTCGGATCGATGCGATTCTCGATCACGTCTTTGAAGCCAATCACTTTGAAGGCGTCGGCAGAACCGGCGTAATTGATGAGCGTGGGCTCATCATAGTTTTTAAACACCGATGATTTTCTAGACGGCTTTTTTAAATAAGCCAGGCTGGCGAGGCGAAGTGCCAAATGTGGAACTTCGATTCGCGAACTCGAGAATCGTCGAACGGTACCGTCGTCGTCGGTGCGCATTGAACGTAAACCCACGTTCGCGTTGTAAGAGGTCACAAAGGCCGGCAGCAAAACCCGCCCTGCTCCGTCGACGTCGGCCCCCCAGACAATCCGTGGATCTTCGAAGGTAGAACGATTTTGCGCGATGAATCCGCTCGAGATGCGAACATTGTCGCCGAAGAAAAAATTAACTCCGACTGAACTTGGGTCAGCCGCGAGAACTGCCTCAAGGAGGCGTTGCCATGATTTCGGATTCCAAAAAAATGCGTCGCTGAGACTAATCACTTCTTTCAAAGGCTTTAAAATATTTCGCGCAGCTGGCTCAAGCGAGCTCCACTCGCGCTCGGAAATATCGATGATCACCACAGACGCGCTCGGTCCGCGCGGACCACGAATTTGTAGCCTTGAATCGTAATTCGTCAGGTCGCTTGCAAAAAGAACCGTTGCGCCGACTCCCCAACACAGTAAGGCACGCAGCCAAAAGGCACGCGTTCGCCACAAGACGATCGAACGGTAAAGAAGCGTTTTTCTGAGCGTGAGAAGTGAGCTAGGCACGGTGACGCAATGTGCAACATAATCGCTCCTTTATCAACGCCTCCCGTGGAGATTTTCTGATAAGTTTTGGCTTTGGGAGGCGTTGGTCAAGCGCATGTTACTCATCGATGGAATCCGTAATCTCAGCTCGCCTCTTGGAGCGTCCGTTCTGACGATCGGAAATTTCGACGGCGTGCATTTGGGCCATCAGGCGCTGTTGGCCAGGGTGGTTCAGCTTTCAAAGATATTGAAAGTTCCGTCGGTCGTGATGACCTTTGAGCCGCATCCGGTGAAGGTTCTGCACCCAGATCGCCATTTAAATCGGATCTTCGATTTTGAAGACCAAAGAAAGTGCCTGGAGGCCGCGGGCATCGATCAGCTCGTTGTTGAACCTTTTTCACGCGAATTCTCGCAAGTCACCGCCGAGCGCTACCTGAACGAATGGATCTATCGGCCATTTTCACCGAAATCCGTTGTGGTTGGTTATGATTTTAGCTTCGGAGCTGAGCGCAAAGGCTCGATCGAATTTTTGCGCTCGCGTGCCGCGGAACTAGGAATCGATGTCGAAGTGATACCGCCGGTCAAAGTCGACGGCGAGCTTTGCTCAAGCACGCGAATTCGCCAGGCACTTGAAGCCGGTGACGTCAGATTGTCGCAGAAACTTCTGGGTCGATTTTTCTATGTTGAAGGGCTCGTTGAACGAGGGGCGGGTCGAGGTCGATCGATCGGAATTCCGACCGCCAATCTCCGGACCAATGCCGAAACGATACCTGCGCAAGGCGTGTACGCGGCGTTTGTAACAACGAGGTCTGGCCGCTTCAAAGCCGTCGTGAATATTGGCTCAAACCCCACATTCATTCATGCGGGGCAAGTCACGGTCGAAGCACATCTTCTCGATTTTTCCCTGGATCTTTACGGTGAACATTTAAAATTAGAATTCGTTGCGCGCATTCGCAGTGAACGAAAGTTCTTAAGCGTCGCCGAGTTAGTTAAACAAATTCAGTTGGATATTGTGCAGGGTCGCCAGGTGTTGGCGTGAGCGCCCCGATCCGCTGGTGCACCATCGCCGATGCTTACCGCGCACCGCAGGAAGCACGGTACCAAGCGCTCGACAAAGCATTGCAGGCCGCAGGTCTCGAAACGTCATTTGAGTTTTTGATCGCAGATCAATCGAATATGGGCGAAATTCTTGAAAAAGCGAAACTTGAGTTCTCGCAGATTCGATTTGCCGGTCAGAGCGGCAGCTGGGTGCTTCCGCTTTTGATTCGGCTCCCTTCCTCGGTGATGTCGCTAAAATCAGCCGACGCTTTAGTTTACGACCAAAAAGAGTGGTGGCCCCGATTTTATCTGGTCGAAGGTCTCAATCAAATGTTGGCCAAAGATGTCAGTGCGCTTGATCTGAGCGGTTCTGTCTTTATTTTCGGCGCAACGTGCGAAGCTCGCGCGGCGATCGCGGCACTTTCAAAAATCGGTTTTAACAAAATGATCATCAGCGACCCTGACGAAGCCGCCTGCTCGGCTTTTGTCGAGGAGATGAAGCGATCTTACTTCGGAACTCAGTTTCAGTCGGTCGCTCGCCAGTTCGTCACCCAGCTTCCGGGCGTCTGCTCGATAGCGGTCAACACACTGAGTGCGGCTGAAGCCAAGGAAGCGGCGACCGAAATCGCTTACTTCAATTTTTTGAAAGCGGGTGGGATGTGGCTCGACCTTTCCATCTTTCCGTTAAACTCTGCTTTGCAAGCTGAGGCCGTCAGTGTCGGCGCGACGATTCTTTCGGGCGCGCACGGCCTAGCGCTGACCGATCAGCTTTGGGCGAAATCTGTCTTTCAGGTTTCGATCGATCTCGCGGCCTACACAGCTCAACTCTCTTTCTAGGACCTTCGTTCAGTTACGTTT
>JAYTHQ010000022.1:0-2050 GCA_043732445.1 Bdellovibrionales bacterium
TCTTCGCCGCGCAAGAGCGCGTAGACGAACGGATCGACCTCAGTCTGCAAGACTGGAAGCGGTTGGAGCTCGGGTAACGCGCGCACGGGCAAGTGCGAGTGACGCGCAAGTTCTCGCTCGTAAGCGAGGTAAAGCAGGGGCGCTAAACAGAGCGAATCTTCCGCGTTGTAAGTCATCAACGTCTCGAGTGCTCGCGGCACTCCTCGTTTATGCATGCGCCACAAACGAACGGCGTCAAATCCATCGATGTCCATGGATGAGCGCTGATGAACTTGCGGAAACGCGCGCTGAATCGCTTTTAATCCGCCCGTGATTTCGTGACGTCGAAACCACACGCGAAGATCAACGTGCGGAATGGCGAGTGGCAAATCATATTCATGACGTAAAAAAGGCAGATCGAAGCACAAGCCGTTAAAAGTAACGATCATCTTCGCTTCGCTTTGAAGGCGCTCGAGGAGATCGCGCTTTTTTTCGTAGTCGTGCTCGACGATGATTTCGCCTTTGAATAAAACGGCGATGGTCGTTGAGTGCGACATCGGTGGAAAGCCGAGGCCAGTCGTTTCGATATCTAGATAAGCGATACTATCGGCACACTCCGGAACAAGCCGCCACATGTGAGCACTCTTCATTCGCTCGGCAAAAAAGCGAAACTCACCTGCCTCGAACGCGGCACGCGACTCTTCAAGTGCGAGCGCTATGGTCGACGCTTTTTTCTTTCCGAAAACGTCACCGAGCGAACCTTCAAGGTCGTCCCACGAGCGCACACCCTGATCCCAGAGCTTGCGCTCGGTGTTCTCGCCGATTCCGGGCAGATGTAAAAACGAATGTTCAAGCATGGTTCAAAATCCGACTCAATAGATGACGTGGATTTCAACCGGGCCCGTGGGAGGTGGCTGGAAGGAAGAGAGGGTTTCGGCGACGCACGACTTGAATTGGTCGTTAAAGGCATTCGCGTCGCGACGATTTTTGAAGTCTGTGAATTTGCCTTTGGTGTACGTTGCTGTGTAGTCGAGGCGCCCAAAGCGAAGTGGATCTTTTGAACCGACGCCGTCACATTTGCGAAGCTGACCCAAAAGCGAATTCAAGACAGGCCCGGTCGCAATACCTTGCGCCTGGACATCAAAGCCTGAAGCCGAAGCGCCTTCGGAGGCCATCTCTTCGGTCAACGGCGCGAGGTTGTAACCTGAAACAATGCGTTCGCCCTGCGGAACAGCACCTTGCGCTGCCTGAAAACCATTTGCGTGCTGCGCGCGCGAGGCTTTCTCGACGACCTGCAACTGGTTTTTTGCGAAGATGAAACTCACCTTGCCGACGTAGCTGGCACTGCCGGCTTCAACGCGGATGGGTCCATGAAAGATATCGCCCAGATCCCAAACCTTCATCATGCCGCAGCCCATCCGGCCAGTCTCGTAACTTCCGGGAGGCAAAGCGGTAAACGCCGCCGTCTTCGTGCGATCGATATTGAGAAAATAACTTCGGCGCGACGTGAATTCCATGAGACGCAAACGACACAGGCCCGTCTCTTCGAGACGCACTCCATTCGAATCGATAAATTCGTAAGCCATGACGAGGCCTGAATCTTCATGTGAGCCGCGGCCGGCGGGAACTGGCAAAACGCTGGCGGTTTCAATTTTTTCAGAGCCGCGCTGTGGTGCGGTTTGCACGGTGTCACACGATGAAACGAACGCGGCGCCGATAAGCATAAACAAGATCTGATTGAGACGCATGAGTCCTCCGAAGGAGCACGAGACGTTGAAGTCGTTGGGGTTCTGATTGGGATGTTCGGAAGGATCGCTCAAGATTGCAAGTCTTTGAGCGGTGAATCAGGCACGAGCCTGAGCTGACGAAATCGTGCGGCGGCGAAGTCGCGCATCGCGGATCCACCTTCGAATAAAAGGCACTTCGCGGTGGTGGTCAAAATCATGGCCCTTTAGGAATTCGCGGTAAAGAACCGGCATCTGGGTTTTTGCAAGTTCCTGGATGTCTTCGCGAATCTCAGCAGGTGAAATGACTTTGTCGCGAGTCCCGTGGGTAAAGAGCCAAGGCGTTT
>JAYTHQ010000023.1:0-2044 GCA_043732445.1 Bdellovibrionales bacterium
GGGCGAGTCACGAAGGCCGCGAAGACTTCGGCGAATTGTTCGTGAAAGTTGTATTCGCTGTAAGAGGAGACTTTGCAGAAGCGACGTCCGCCAACGGCATCGTAATAAGCTTCATAGCCGCCGTTATTGCCGATGTAATGACCCAATTCGTGAACAAGCTGCGCGACGTTTTCGCCGTAATTTTTTGAGCCATTTCGGTTCACACGGATTTCGTTTGAGGCCTGATGCGAGTTGCGGTGAGCATCACGGAATTCGAAGGAGTAATTGTCGTCGACTTTTGCCGTCGCGCGCTTGAGAGGTTTTCCGCCGTTTAATTTCTCAATATAAAGGAGCGCCGTGCCGACCGTGCGAATCTCCGACGATTTGCCGTGCATCGAATGCATGTGAAACCGACGCATCACCGTCAGCGCCTGCTCTTTCGAGATCTTCGCGATGCAGCCACGTGCCGCAAGTGGATCTGCTTTGACTGATTCTGCACGCGAAACCGAAATGTAAGTCAGACCAACCACTGCTGTCATAAAGAGTCTTGAGATCATCACTGGCATCTTTTTCACGGCATCCCTCCGGCCCGGTTTGAGACTCAACTGGTCTCAGGCCGATACTTTGCGAATCTAAGACCGTTCCCAGAACCAAACGAATGGCTTCACTCGCGAATCCGCCCTGCAAATCCTGCAAGAGCTGCGCGTTTTTCGCGCCTTCTCGGCCGCTCCGATAGGAGCGGCGCCATCGGTCGATAACACGAGTTTCTTGGGGCCGCCGGCGGCCGCTACCCACTGGTCGATCGGTCGGCACTGCTTTAAAGCCTCGAACCCCGACTTTGGCCACGTGCATGAAAGTCTGAAATCGTTAATGATTTCGTGACATCGATTTTCTTTGATTTACACTTCCGAGAAGAAGATCACCTCTCGAGAAGGATGCGTAATGAAAGCCATGACTCTTAAAAAGCAAATGACACTCGCTCTGACCACGGTCGCGTTGGTAGCGACAGTCGGTTGCGACAAAAAAGCGAAACTCAACACAGATCAAGAAAAAGCAAGCTACGCGATCGGTCAACAGATCGGCAAAAGTTTGAAAATGCAAAACGCTGACGTTGTCATCAATTCGCTCGTCGGCGGAATGCAAGACGCGCTCGATGGCAAAGACGGCAAGCTGAAGCCCGAAGAGATGCAAGCCGCCCTCCAGAAGATGCAAGAAGGCGCGATGAAAAAAGCCATGGAACAAGCCGAAGTGAACCAGAAAAAAGGCGACGAGTACCTCGCTACGAACAAAGCTAAGTCTGGCGTAAAAACGACCGACTCTGGTCTCCAATACGAAGTGGTCAAAGAGGGTTCGGGCAACTCGCCCAAAGATACTGACACCGTTAAAGTTCATTACACAGGCACATTGATCACGGGCGAAAAATTCGATTCATCGCGCGATCGCAATGAGCCAGCGGAGTTCCCGGTCAACGGCGTTATCCCAGGTTGGACAGAGGCGTTGAAGCTCATGAAGCCAGGCGCGCAATGGAAACTCGTAATTCCTTCAAAACTCGCTTACGGCCCTCAAGGGCGTCCGGGTATTCCACCGAATTCAACTCTCGTGTTTGACGTTGAGCTCCTGGAAGTGAAGGCGACGCCCGCGGCAGCGGCAGCGCCGGCGCCGGCGCCAGCTTCAGGTAAAGGCAAAAAGAAGTAATCTCCGCTCATTTAAATGAGACGAGACTTTAGCGGCGATCCCTTCAAACGGATCGCCGTTTCATTTTGAGACGTCGCATCTTTAGGCAGTCGCGCTCGCGGAAGGGCACTTCGGGTTGCGATTGATCTCAGATCGAATCAGCCTTACGCACGGCTGGCATCTTCGTTGCCTTAGTACTGGTTGTAGCTTGTCAGACGACGGCTAAAACCCGGGGGCGCTATGAACTTTAAAACTGAAAAGTCGACAGGCCAAAACGAACGAACGAGCACGCAAGTTTTTGCGGTGCTCGTAACGATCGCGCTATCGGCGCTTTTAGCTTCGGGCTGCTCGACTCCAGGCGTTTCCGGAAACTCGGTCGACCAACCTTCGA
>JAYTHQ010000024.1:0-7060 GCA_043732445.1 Bdellovibrionales bacterium
GTTGTCGAGTAGCGATCGATTCGAAAATAAACCACCGTAATCGAAGGTGTAGCCGATGCGCATCCGAAGAGGTAAAAACTCTTCGAAACTCATCTGCGAGGTGTTTTCGCCGTTGATCAGCAGCTGACCTTCTTGAGGTTGGTGAACGACGGCTAGCAACTTTAAGAACGTGCTTGACCCTTCGCCGGGCTCTGCACAGATCAAAATATTTTTTCCGAGCGGAAAGTCCATCGTGAGCTGATCGAAAATAGGCTTTTCGGCTTCGTAACCAAAAGTAACGCCCGCTAAGCGAATCGAAGAAATAGTTTTACTAAAATCCATCATCACAGAAGCCCCCAGCCTTTTAACTGGTGAAGGTAGAACAAGAACGACATACCTAAGTTGAAAATGACCACGTAGATGATCGAGTTCACGACGGCTTTTGTCGTTGCCTGCGGGACTTCGTGAGTGCTGTGGCCGACCGAAATTCCCTGATAGCAGCAAACAACAAAAATGATCATTCCGCTAAACGTGTTCTTCAAAAAAAACATTCCAATGTCTTCAACCGTAACCGCATTTGCCAAGAGCTCGGTGTAGAACGAAAACGGCATATCTTTTAAAAGGCGTGCAACCATAAAGCCGCCGAAAAGCG
Source organism: Bdellovibrionales bacterium (assembly GCA_043732445.1). Lineage (GTDB taxonomy): Bacteria > Bdellovibrionota > Bdellovibrionia > Bdellovibrionales > JAMPXM01 > CAJYOV01. The sequence continues at coordinate 632 of JAYTHQ010000024.1, forward strand.
CTACGACGTTATAGTAAAATGCGAGACAAACGACACTCAGCGTTCCGCCGACTAAGCGCGGGAAGACAATGTAGGAGAGCGGATTGATACCCATCGTTTCGAGAGCTTCGATTTCGCGGTTGGCGCGCATGTTCCCAATCTCGGTTGCCACGGCTGTTCCCGACCGCGCGACGACGATCAGGGCTGTCAAGAGCGGTCCGACTTCACGAACGATGATGACGATCAGAAGATTTCCGACCATTCCGCTTTGACCGATCAGCTGAAGCTGAGCGAAGGCTTCTAGAACGCAAATCGCGCCGGTCGCCAGTGCAAGAACCGAAATCAGAGGCAGCGCCTGAAAACCCGTGAAGTAAACTTGCGCGCTAACGACCGTAAATACGGTCCGTAACCCTTGCGCCTGATCGTAGAGCGCCGCCCGAGTGCTGAGGTAAACCATCAGCAAAACTTGCGTCGTATACGTGAAGATAGAAATAAATTTGCGACCTACGAGATCAACGTGTTCAAACGCAAACTCTGCCACGGTTCCACGAGCCTTCATCATAGCTCTCTATCGGCCAAACTCTCGCCCGAACCCAGTCCAGCTAAGAACTCGCCGGGACCAGGTACCCGCCGAGGTTTTCTAAGCTAGACCATAGTTTTGCTAGTAGGCCCAGGGGGAGTAAAAGAGGGATTTCAGCGCTTCCCAGGTGACCTCGTCCCAGCCGGGAGGATCGCTTAATGTTGGAACGGCGCGCACGATGATTGGAAACTCCGGGGGAAATTCGGCCTTGAACGTCGAGAGGGCGCGCCTCATGTGCACTCGCGAAGTCACTAAAACCAAGTCGCGGCAGTGGAGCGCTTCGACCAACGGCAATGTTTGCTGGGCATTGCCGAACGTCGTTTGCGAACGCCGTTCAAGAATGACGTCTTGTTCGCGCAGCTCGCCGTAATAAGGAAGCAGCGGAAAAATATCTCGGAGCGTGGCTTGCGGGTGCACGCCCGATATAATCAGCTTCTGCACGGCCTTTCGCGCGAGCAGATCGAGCCCTTCACGAATTCGCTGAGGCCCGCCGGTCAAGCTGACCGCGCAATCAGCAGACACATCTTCTGTCCAGCTGTTGACAGGTTGGCGCAAAATTAAATTCACTTCACGCGCAAAAGACCAAGCAAAGACGACCACAATCATCAGTGTCGTTGCCAAGATCGCGCGCCGTGACGGCGATTTCAAATTTAATTTCGAGAAAAGTTTCAAGCCGCTCAAGCCCGGCGAGCGGTGACTTCAATTTCAACCTTCACGCCGCGAGGTAAACCGGCTACCGCGACCGTCGAGCGAGCCGGAGGTTCTGACTTGAAGTACTTGCCGTAAACTTCGTTAACCGCAGGAAAATCTCCCATGTCAGTTAAGAAAATCGTCGTTTTAACAATGTTGGCGTACGAGAGCCCCGCAGCCGCTAACACAGCCCCTACGTTTTTCATCGCGAGGTCGGCTTGCTCGCCGACACTCCCCGTCGACACTTGGCCAGTGACGGGGTCGAGTGGAATCTGGCCGGAACAAAATAAAAAGCCGCCCGATTCGACGGCTTGCGAATACGGACCGATGGGAGCAGGAGCATTTTTAGTTTCGAATATAGTTTTAAAGCCCATTGTTGCCACGTGATGCCTCTCGGTCAAATGCCCGTCGTAAAGTTAACGAGTGGCGCTGACCCTGCGGGTTGCTTCGGATCAAAAATAAGTTTGTCGCCAAAGATCAAAGCGTTTCTGGTTGGATCATAGGTCCAGCCAGTCGATGCGTCGTTAGGAATCACCTGCGCCGTTGGCGAGCCCGGTAATCCAAACTTCACCGATATTGTATTCACGACAGGCGCACGAGACAAATACATCAGCTTACCGACCTTTTGGGTCACGTCTTTCGCGATCGCCGCGAGCTTCGTGCCGTAATCGGCATCGCAAATATTGAACTCGGTGCCGCCTGAAAGCTTTAAAAACTGCTCGATGCGGAGCGGAGTCACGCCGTACTCATCTCGCGTGCAAGACGGGCTCGTGACCGACGATGGAACGATAGCCGCGTAAGTCAGAACTTTATCGGCCTTGCCATTTTTAAGGTTCACCAAGAAGTCGTTCAGGGTTTCCGGGGACATCGTCTGCGATTGGTCTTCGGCATCGGTCATAATAATAATCGCAAGAGACGCGTCTTTGCGAAGAAAGCCCGTATTCTCGGCACTCATCATGGGCGAAGAGAGAGCTGCGCTAATGGGATCGAAAGACATCTCCTCTGACGAACCTTCTGTTCCGACAAGAATATTTTCTTCGAGAACCGAGAGCCCATTTGGTGTTTGGCGATCAACAAACGGTACGTGCGTTTTGAAGTGAACGAGTTTTCCGTCGCCGCAAGGACGCCCGGTCGAGCCGCCCCATGCGCCCCCGACCGCGTAATCGCAGCCTGAAGGCCAGCGCGAAGTCGGGTCGTACGGAGAAGCTCCGTCCATCGAGGTCGTCACAACACCGATATGATAATCAAGGAGGTTCGACTTCTGCATTTCGGCGACAAAAAGCCGAATGTTCGATGACAAGTCGGCTTGATGCGCCTGCATCGAGGCCGAATCATCGATTACAAACAGAATATCGACTTGCTGATGAAGCGTCTGGGTGAGAGCGACAGACAGCACCGCATTTTTAATTTTTTCGGATTTGTTTTCAGTGGGAGTCGTGGCCTTCGGGCTGTCAGGGGCGCAGCCCACCAACAGCGCGCCCGCAAGAAGACCGGCTGAAAACTGCCATTTGAATTTCAACATCGCTGTTGCTTTCATACGTCTCGTCCTTATTTTTCAGCGCTTGGCTGACTGACAGCCTTTTTTAATATCGACTTTGTAGTTCGCCAACTCATCAAACCAGGTCTCTTGCTCGGCCGGAAAAGTTAAGCGATCTTTCGCGTGACTTCCGGTCGTGCCGGTTTTCACTGAGGCTTTGTCGTTTGCAGACGCATCTGCGACACGGCCTGACATTGAAATCTGCTGAAGCACTTCGGCTTCAACGATGTGCAGCTTCTGGAGGATCTGCGCGATTTCGTTAACTTCCTCTTGGGCTAACGACTTCACGCGCCCGTACGTTGTCCCATGAGCTTCGATCGCGCGAGCGTCAACCGCCTTCCGGAATTCTTCAAGACGCGCCTGAAAGCCGACCTGGCCTGTTCCACCAGAGAGACTGCGCGCATAAAGATCGCCAGCCGTTTTCGCTTCTTTTTCGAGAGCGACTTGCGTCGCGATTGCCTGAGCTAAAACTTCGTCGCGCGTCACAAAGCGCGGGAGCTTGTTCGCTTCTTTGCCGAGCTTCTTGAGAGACATCGTCTCTTTTTTAGCACGTGCGATGTAGCTCTCGACGTCTTTATTTTCTGACGATTCGGAAATCGCCATCAGATCTTTCGCTCGCACTTTATAGCGGTCGCGGAAGTTATTCAGCGTGGAAACAACAGCCGGATAATCGCAAACTTTTAACTCGCCGAGCGAGCGTAGAAACATGGGCTCCGGGCCAATTTGCGACGTGAATTCAGGCAACGTCAGCGACTTTGTGACAGCAATCGTATTTTGCGGCTCGCCTTTACGGATGAAAGCCCAGCCCATCTCTTCTTGGGAATCGAACCAATAATCAGACGATTTTGGAACTTTCTCGTAATACTTGATCGACGCATCGAGAAAGCCGTTTTGATAAAGCAAGCGCGCCGCCGTGATCATCATGAGATCTTGGCTGACAGGATTGTTAGGCGCCTTCATCAAGACCGCAAGCGCCTTTGCCGCCGTACCGGGATCGTTGCCAGTCGACAACGCCAAAACCAGCTGCCACGAGAGCCAAGCTCTTTCGGTCGTATCGGCTTGAGTCTTAGCGATTAATTCTTTCAGCGCGCCGATTTGATCAGCACTGAAAATCTGCCGGCTGCGAACGCGAAGTTCAGCGGCCAAACCAAACGTTTGCGTCCAGAAGGGATTCCATTTTGCGACTTGAACAAGGCCCCACGCTGGATCAGCAACGGGAGCTGCCTCTTGCCACATCTTTGCGAGCGAAGGCGCCATCGAATCTGGCTTTTCGATCGTTAATAGAGATTCTAGGGCGGTGACCTTGATGCCATTTCGGAAAAGCAAAAGATCGTTGAGCGCTTTGCCCGACGCCGTTTTCGCAAAAGCCGTTCCATCAAAAGCCGTTGGCCACTGAAAGAGCGCTTTATCTATTTCACCTTTATCGAAGAACTGAATGAAGATGTTCTGCTCAGCCGTCGGGTTTTTAAGAACTTTCCGGATCTCGCTGGGTTGCGCCGATTTTGGCTTTGCAGTAGGAGCGCTCGCTCCATTGCCAAGAAGGTCGAGCAATTCGTCATCGCCAGCCGCAAAACTCTGAGTTGAAATAACAGACGCACCCAGAGCGGCAATTAAAATGCCGACAGCTAAGCGCGTACCCGATGTTGAAATCTGTGAAGCTCTATCTAGCAAACTCATTAAAAATGCACCTCATGCGAGAACCGATGATCTTAGAACAAGTATCCGACTTGAATATCAGCCACCGTCAGGTTCATCTGCGCTTCGCCGTCGATGCGCTTTGCAGTGTAACCTTGGTAACGAAGCTCTGCGCGAGTCGACAAATGCTGCGAGAACCAAAGGCCGATACCGCCACCTGCGGTATAAGTCGGCGCGCTACCCGACTGCAAAAAGACCTGACCGCCGCCGACGACTGCGTAGATATCGAAGTGCGTGACGCCAAGATCATACAGATTCATTTTTCCGTAGATCGGGAACCAGTTGATCAGCGCGAGTGCTTGACCCTTCGGGAAATCGATATCGGGAATCACGCCTTTACCAGCGGCCGTCGTTTCGTCGATCAAACGACGTCCTTCGGGGCGCAAGGCGTTGAGGTCGTATTCGTACTTCGCACCCAGCGCCCAGTGCGGCGTAATATGGAAATAAGCATTCAACGCAAAACCATCTGTATGGTTGTACGCATCGCCACCCAAAACGCTGACAAATTCAGGAGCGACTTCGAAGCGATTCCGACGATCGACGATGCGGTCTTGGACGATGCTCACAGTTGAGTCTGGATTCAGCGCCCGCGCTTTATCTAAAAGCACGTCATTGCCACCGAGCGTATCGAAATCCTTTAAAAGGCCGCTCGATTTTTTTGTCTGTGCGGCGTCGGTTGCCGCCGTCTCGGATGTCCCTGCCGCGAACGTGCTAGCCGACGTCGCGACAACCGCGACGGCGAGGGCCGAACAGATGAAAGAAATGGTTTTCATTAGTTTGTTCCCTTGTTCGGAGTACGTGAAGTTGAAAGGCTGCTAGTCGTCACCGTCTGTTGGCCAACAGGCACAACGAACGGTGTCGGCGGAACTCCAGGCTGAACAACCCGAAGGGAGCGAGTAAATTTCGTGATGACCTGTTGCGCGTCATACTTGCTCTGGTTGATCGCCTGAATTTCGACCGAATACTGCGTTTGCAGAGGTGTTGGCGGAACGCTCCAGCGAATCGTGCAGAGTTGCGTATTAACTCCGCCGACGGGCGGCGCAGAATTACATGAGCACGTCGCTGAAGTCCCGAGCATGATATCGCAACGTGTGTTGAAGGTGACGGTCAGATTGCCTGCGGACTTTGGATCAAAGACCGAGACATTGACCGTATTTTCTTTGCCGGCGACAACGTCGATCGGCGTCGTTTCGTCCCAGCTAATGAGAGGCGCGTTCAAGCTGGTAATCACTGTCGCCGTCGACGTCTTCATCTGCGAAGCTTCGCCGAAGCGAGACGTCGCGATAATTCCGAAACCGAGAGTAATTTTGTCCGACGTCACGTCTTTACTTCTCAGATCAATAACGAGCGAAAAAATCCACTGTGTCGCGTCGCTTGGGTCGCGAATTGGATTGGCAGTCCCCATTCCGTTCTGAAGTGAAATGTAGCCAGCCGCACTCGCAATACTCGGGGTGCTCGCGACAATCGTCAGGCGAGGACGCAAATCAGTTTTATCGTCGGCGTGAGGGTCACGGACCACGACCTGAAAAACCCGCTTCTCGCCTTCATGCAGCGGATTCGTATCAAGATCTTCGATGGAGATCACCGACGGCGTTACTTCAGAGCGAGTGACGACTGCAAGCAAGCTTTTGGTCGTCTTGCGAATCGGCGCAAACTTCGTCACCAGGCTGATGTCGAAGTGAACGTTACGGGTAAAGTGGTCTTGGACGAAGCCGGGCTTCGGTGTCCAGGTGAGAGTGCCAGTCGGGGCGTCGAAATTTGCAAAAGGGAAATCAGCGATATTGTCGATTGAGATTTCGTAATCCTGGCCAATGACTGGATCGTGCCCGTCGACTTGCGTCAAGATGCGTCCGCCGATGTGCCATGTGCCTGGGAGGCCTTCGCTAAATTCCATATTGTCGTCGGAATCGATGCGAAGTGAGCCTGATGGGTCGGCTTTACCGACAGG
>JAYTHQ010000025.1:0-2021 GCA_043732445.1 Bdellovibrionales bacterium
ACCGGGTCGGCGGAGGTGAGGGCATCAGTCGTGATGATCAGGCCTAAGTCACCGAGGAGTGCGCGAGTTTCGAGCTCGTTGTAGTCGAGCTGCTCTTCGCAGAAGAGCTTGGTGGCGCGGGCACCCAGCGACAGAGCGCGAAGTCCACTCACGATGTCTTCGCGGGCGCTCATTTCTGCCATGCGTGCTTCAAGAAGGCGGGTTGGGATCGGATCTTCATGGACAAGTGAAAGTTCGGCAGAAAGTTCCATCATGGTTCTCCTTCAAAAGGTTAGAACCTAGGGTCGTTGCACAAACTCGCGCAGGTGCGAAAACCACCGAGGGCGAAATCGGCCTTGGTCGACGCCCCGAATTCGTCCACGAGCATTCCGGATAGGCCTTACCGCCGGAGGAGGCGGCGAGTGATCAACTTCGTTTCTTCGATTTGCAGGAGTATTGCGCAAACCAGATAGATGGCACCGAAGATTGCTAAAACGAAAATCGGCTCAAAGTTGTAATGAAAAACTCTGAACGTCGCGGCGCCAAAGTCGAAAAAGCGCCGCTCAACAACAATCGCAATGACGGCAGCGAAAACTGCCGAGCCCCAGACTTTCAGTAAGAAGCCTGGCGGCACATCGGCGTTGCCGATCCGTTCACGAAGTGCCGAACGCAAAAGCAAAAACTCAATCCAGCCCGCCAGCCCCGCCGATGCGGTCAATCCAACAGCGCCGAGAGCCAGCTCCATTCCGGCCAGAGTTGGTATCCGGAGGCCTGGCATATTCGTGAAAAACCAGATGATCAACGGTCGCATCGGAAATGCAAACAAGAGCCCCAACCCGATTGTTAGAGCGACACGCACCGATGCAAACTTCAGCGGCGTTCGCGTATCGCCGAGCGCGTAGAACGTCGACGAATAAAGTCGACCCCACGTCGCCGCGAGTAATCCAACGACCGAGCCCATCAAGATATACCAAACATACAAAGTGTCTTCGGGCCCGAACTGACCAGTTTGGTAAATGGCTGCGACGACCGCGCGCCCAAGAAGTAAAAATGCGACCGCAGACGGGATTACGAAAAACGCGATGGTGCGGCGGCCACTTTTTAGCCGGTCACGTAATTTTGTGCGGGCCGCTTCGCTGGATCCGCCGAGCACCGACATTTCGGGCAACTCGGCCGCCGCGACTGCCATTCCAAAAAGACTAATAGGTAAAAGATAAATCGTTTGCGCGTAAGCGATACTCGCAACTGCACTCGCACCCAAAAACGAAGCGATCATTCCGTCGATGTAGGCACTGAGCTGGACGACACCGCGACTCACAAGGACCGGCGCAACACCGCGAAAGACCGAACGAACAGGCGCAAGGGATAAATCAATCAGAGGTCGCAAGCGACCGGCCGCTCTAAAAACAAACGGGAGCTGAACACTCATCTGCAAGAGCGAACCAACGACAGAGCCCCAAGCGACGTCGACCGCAAGTTGCGATTGCGAGTGCAAGTGGCCAAACATCAAGAGCGTCACGATCATCGCCGCGTTCCAAAAAACGGGCGCCACGTAAGACAAAAAGAAACGCCGGTGCGAATTTAAAATCCCGAGACACCAGGCCGATAAAACCAAAAGTCCCACGCCCGGAAATAAAATTCGAACTAATTCGACCGTCAGCTCGCGCACTTCGCCGTGAAAGCCGGGAGCTACGAGATCGACAAACCAAGGGGTGAGTAAAACACCAAGCAAAACAAAACCGCTCATCAGGACCGCGAGGACTGAGCCAATGACGCTTGCTACTTTTTCAGCGGTTTGGTGATCGAGATCGCTCCGGAGTTTCGAATACACGGGAATAAATGAAGCCGACAGCACACCTTCGCCAAAAAGATTTTGCAGAAAGTTCGGAATTCGCAGAGCAGCTTTGAAGGCACCCGCAGCGTCGGAGTTGCCGAGATAGTGCGCAAAAACGCGGTCACGGACGAGTCCCGACAGGCGACTCAGCAAAATGCCAAGAGCCACGAATGCCGAAGCACCGCGAGACTTTTTTTGAATGACTTCG
>JAYTHQ010000026.1:0-2019 GCA_043732445.1 Bdellovibrionales bacterium
TGCGGCGCTGCTATAAGCTAAGAGTCTTGGTGCGATTTATCCTTGGATTTTTGCGTTATTGGGTCGACGGTTGAGGCGTCGATTTTTGGTGTCACGTCGATTTCGTCGCCGTTTAAGCCTTTTTTGAAACCGCGAATCGCTTCGCCGACGGACTGGCCGGCTTGGCTAATGCGGCGAGGAGCGAAAAGGACGATCAAGATAATCGCTAAAATTAAAATGTGAGTGATGCTGAGTCCGCCCATTTGAAACTCCCGCGTAAAACCTATGAAGGTGATTGGTTTTTGTCTTCGACGTCTGACAACTTGATGTCAGAGAAGTCGTCATCAGCATCGCTATCCAGGTCTGATTCGAGATCGTCGACCGACTCGCCGTCGAGCTCAGCATCAGCCGCATCGATGCCGTCATCTAAATCGGCAGCCTCACGCCCGACGCCGTTTCTCGCGCCTTTACGTGGCCGGCGGGGCCGACGCCGACGCTTCGCATTCTGCTCGGCTTCGAGCACCGATAGTTCGCCCGATAGTTTATCGTACGCCGCGCGCCAAAATGCGAGCTGCGAAGGCGTTAACAAAAACTCGGTCTCGGCGATTCTCATCGCGATTCTGAAGCCCTCGTTTTTCATGAACGCCAACTGACGACGTTCGCCGCGGCGTTTGAACTCTTCGGTGCGCGCGACGAGCGGTAGCAGCTGAATCGCTTTTGTCAAAATAGTTTGCTCTAGGCGGAACATGCCGAGCTCATCGCGCATGAAAACTTGAAACACATCTTCATCGATCGTGATTAAAGAATCGCGCAGAGAAGGTGCCGTTCGCGCCGCTTGAAGCATCGAATAAGTGATCCATCCAAAAAGTTGAATTGGATCGCTCTGGTCCATCACCATCGGTCGCATCGCCGTGAAGTACTCTAAAAATAAATCGCGCCGTTCAGCGTTCGATAACAAATCGTGCAGCGTCGGCGCCATCACCGCGAGCGCACCCAAATCGAAAGCCTCAAGCAAAGCCAACGTCGGATCGTCTAAGCGCAAAATCTTTAGAAGCTCTTCGCGGCGCCGAGGTAAAACCGCCCGCGCCAATTCGCCAGCGCGTGCCATCATCGACGCGCGAAGTGTAGGTTCGATCGTAAGCCCGAGTTTGTGCGAGAATCTTAAGCCCCGCAGAATCCGAATCGGATCTTCAATCAAGCGCGTATCGGGATCACCGATCATTCGCAACGTGCGCGTCTCGATATCAGGCAGGCCGTTGACGTAATCAATTAATTTTTCGGTGATGGGATCATAAAAGAGAGCATTGATCGTAAAATCACGACGGCGCGCATCTTCTTCAGGAGTGCCAAAAATATTATCGCCGAAGGGCTGATCACCTTCAGGAAAGTCTTCGGCTTTCGTCTCGCGACGAAACGTCGCGACTTCAAACTGAAGATCGTCGCGTTTCACGAGCACTAACCGAAACCGTTTACCAATAATGAACGACATGTAAATCAGGCGTTTGACCTGCTGCGGATTTGCCATGGTCGCGATGTCGTAATCTTTTGGGTGAATGTTCAAAAGCAAATCACGAACGCACCCGCCAACCAAATAGGTCTCGAAGTCGTTTTTCTGAAGGGCTTTAACGATCCCGTTCGCGTGCGGATCGATCCAATCTTGATGCAAATGCGGTTTTCGCGTGACTTCCATAAACTGAACGAAGTCTAACACTTACGTGATCCAGCCGGCCAACACAAATCCACCATCGTATTTCAGTCAGTTTCACTCAAGCCTCACGGGCGACGCCGCAAAGCCCAAATTAGTTTTTCTTCACGGCGTGATGGGTTTTGCGCTGAATTTTCGGCGCATCATTAAGGCTTTCGAAGCTGATTACCAAATTCTTGCCTACGATCAGCGTGGCCACGGCCGCTCGTTTCACCCAAAAACCGGCTATGCGCCCGAAGATTACGCAGAAGATCTCAGAAAAATTCTCGACGAGCTCAAATGGCCAAGCATTACGCTCGTTGGGCATTCGATGGGCGGGCGGGCGGCCTATTTCT
>JAYTHQ010000027.1:0-2016 GCA_043732445.1 Bdellovibrionales bacterium
CGACTCATGGCCAAACTTCAAAAACAAGGGGTCGACACACGGCTTGTTACTCTTCATTTTGGTCCGCACGGCTTTGATTTCTTCTTTAACGGACCTGAAGGACAAGTTTCAACGTTCGAATCCGAGCGCTTCTTAAAGCGAGTTTTACCGATAGAAAATTAGCGGAAGCGACCGCGCTTCCGCTTTTTGGGCGACGCACCACCTTGACCCCTCGGCAGCGCACGACCCGAACGAGGGAGAGGTCGCGGTGCTAAGACCCGGTCACGTCTCGCTGCCGATTTTTGAGCTGCCTCTTGGAGCGCCGCTGGTCTCACAAATTTCGGTCGGTCTGAAATTCGCGACCACGGTGTCGGGGCCGCCTTTAACTGCGGATTTTTCTGGACCATTCCCTGAATTTGATCGGTGGCTGGCCCGACCGCGCGCCGAAATTCGATCTCTTCTTTCGAACCTGGTGTGTAGGCACTTGCGGGGGCTAGCACGACGATTTCTTTTTGGTAAGCAACATACTGTCGAGTCACGTAGAAATGCGTGGCCGGTGTCCAGGTCCCTTGTTCGGGCGCTGCCGTGATTTCGGTGGGCGGAGTGATCGCGCTCCCGTCGTCGTCACTTCTAAAGCCGGTCTCTTCTAAATCCTGATATTTTTTGAGTTGCTCGGTAAAATTTACGTTGGCTAATTTTCTGATCAACGCGGGATCGACGGCCTTCGACGCTTCATCACACTGTTGAAATTCCAGAGCGACTTTCGTGTCAGCCGCGTAACCAGTTTTTGTCGTCTCAAGATAGCGATCTTCGATGCGCGTTCCCTTTGGGATCATCGAACATTCGTTAGCCAAATCTTCTAGAGCTAAACCCTCGGATTTAAATTGCGCATCGTCAGCGCGGCTGGCTTCAACCTTGCCAACATAAACGATGTAGCCATTGTCGACGGATCGCGCTGTCTGGCGGGTCCAGTCCGGCGCAAGATTCGCCGGCGGCGCCGACGTGCACGAAGCGAACAGACCCGTTAAAAAAACTGGAACAAATGACCACGACATCTTTGGCATAACTGCAAAGCTAGCGACGAGCGTGCAGACAATCAAGTCGAGTTCGGGTTACGTTTGGGCTTAGCCGAAAGGCCCCATGCGGCTCAACGACAAGCGCCCCTCAGTCTCTCGATTGTGCATCACGGCCAACGGAGCGTCCCTTTCTAGATTCTTTTAATTTCGTCGCGCCGCTCAATGACGCAAATCAACCCGTGACCGCAGAGCCTGATCGAGGGTGAGATTAGCGTCTCATTCTTCAACTTAAAATTAGAGGTGACCCATGCTTTATGATTTGACGATCCCAACTAGCATTAAAGCGCTCCGCAATCTTTCAAAGCTTCTCGAAAAAAGCGCGGGCTTCGCAGATTCAAAAAAAGTACCGATGGACATTCTCTTGAATTCGCGACTCGCGATCGATCAGTTTCCGCTGGGGCGCCAAATTCAAATCGCGTGCGACACCGCGAAGCTGGGCGCCGCTCGTTTGTCAGGCCAGACCGCCCCCACACATGATGATAGCGAAAAAACGCTCGCTGAATTTCAGTCGCGTATTCACAGTACGATTTCGTTTCTCGAAACGCTGAACAAAGACCATTTCAAGGGTGCCGAAGCTAAAAAAGTGACGACACCGCGCTGGGAAGGCAAATGGCTCACGGGCGAGGAATACGCCGTTCACCATATTCTTCCCAACCTCTACTTCCATGTAACGACGGCTTACTCGATTCTTCGCCACAACGGTGTCGATGTCGGCAAGGTCGATTACCTGGGCCAAATGCCCTATAAACACTAAGGCAGTTCGAACCGGGTTGCGCCGCCCCGCCGGTCGTGGCGGGCCTGTCAAAAGTTCCAAAACGCGTCGGATGTTTTGTACATCCCTCGCGATCGCGCTTCATCATTTACAGCTCCGGCTCTAAGTTGCTCATCGAACAATAGACCGGAGCCCCCTCGATGCCAGCCCGATTGATGAAGATTCTCGCGCTTCTCGCTTTTTTTACGC
>JAYTHQ010000028.1:0-2012 GCA_043732445.1 Bdellovibrionales bacterium
GGCGAGTGCCGACACGCGGGTATTCTGACTTATTTCCGCGATGCCGAGCGGATCACCGCGTGTGGTCACTGTGACATCTGTCAGCCAAAATCTGATTGGGTGATAGAGCGACCAACCAGAAAATTTCTTCCGTCGCTCAAAGTTCGAAAAAAACCGAAAGCTGCCAGCAGCGCAAAAGAATCGACCGAACTCTTGCAAGGCGCCGAAGCCGAAGTGCGCGCCTCGGTTTTAAAAAATTGGCGCAAGAAGTATGCAAACGAAAAAGATATTGCGGCGTTCATCGTGTTCAGTAATAAAACCCTGACAGATTTAGCGAACAAGAATCCGAATAGCCTCAATGGACTTTTAAATGTCTACGGTTTAGGGCCGCAAAAAGTTGAAACGTTCGGTGCCGAACTTCTCGCCGAGCTCGACAAACTCCGTTAAATCGGCGACTCTTTTGTTATGAGTGATTCAACGGCCAAAGTTTCAGCCATCGACGCGATTCAGCCAAGCACGCTCGCGATTTACGAAATGACGATTCGCGAGAGTCATCTCGATTCCTTCGGGCACGTGAACAATGCGGCCTATCTCACCATCCTCGAAGAAGCCCGCTGGGATATTATCTCGAAGCGCGGTTACGGCCTGAGTGAAATTCACAAGTCCAAGATTGGTCCGGTGATTCTTGAAGTGAATTTGAAGTTTCAAAAAGAGCTGACCAATCGTGAAACGGTGACGATAAAGACCGGGATAATTAAGCATTCGGGTAAGATTTCCACTTTAAGACAAGTGATATTTAATTCCAAAGGCGAACAAGCCGCGGTCGCTGACTTTGTCGTTGGTCTTTTCGATTTGAAGGCACGCAAACTCATCGATTACACGCCAGAGTGGAAGCGCGCGCTCGCGCTCAGTTAACTTTTCAGCGAAAGACGAAGGCATGTCGTTAAAATTCCGTCGATTCGTGACCACGCTGTTTTTGCCGCTCCTGTTGTTCTGGGCAAGTTGCGCCTCTCAGCCCCAAAAGCCCAAGGGTGAGTTGCTGGTCGAACAACGCTACAACGTGCCGGCGCAAAATTCTCCGGAGATGATGAAGCACGCGACGGTCATTTTGGTTTCAATCGATGGTTACCGCGCAGATTACAACGCTCTTTTTTTACCACCGAATTTGCGTGATCTCGAGCATAGTGGCGTTTCTGCAAAATCGCTTCGCCCACCTTACCCAAGCAAAACATTTCCTAGTCATTACTCAATTTCGACTGGACTGACGCCAGCCCATCACGGATTTGTGTCGAACGAATTTTATGATCCATCTCTGAAAGCTTCGTTTGCCGTTACTGATTCGGTCGCCACGAAAGACGGGCGTTGGTGTTTGGGTGAAACGATCTGGAGCCTGGCCGAAACCGCCGGTTTACGAACGGCGAGCTATATGTGGGTCGGGAGTGAAGCCAATATCAAAGGCGTCCACCCGAATACCTATTTTCAGTTTAGCTCTGAGGCTGCAACTTCCGACCGCGTCGACAAAGCTTTGGCCTGGATGAAGTTGCCACAAGACGTGAGGCCGCATTTAATTCTGATTTATTTTCCGACGGTCGACATGACCGCGCACCGCTTTGGAACAAGGTCGCCGCAAATTCGCGAGGCTGTTCGCGCCGTCGACGAGCAGATCGGCCGATTGCGTGAAGGACTCAAGCCTTACCACGACGTCAATCTGATCGTGCTGTCCGATCACGGCATGCAAGATGTTGATCCGGCAAAAAGTATTTTTATCGACGAGAGTCTTGAAGTGGCGGCCCTTTTACCAAAATTTAAAGTCTTCGGGCGGGGTCCACAAATGCAATTTTATCTCAATGACGGCGAAGACAAAGCGCTCATTGGAAAATTGAAAACCGCCCTCGACGCGTACGCGCGAAAGGAGCACAAGCCGTTTCGCGTCCTCAAAGACGCAAAGGACTTCCGCGCTCTCAAATATGGCCCCACGCCGCGAACTGGTGACCTTGTCATAGATCCCGACATTCCTTGGCTCGTTGGCCTCT
>JAYTHQ010000029.1:0-6928 GCA_043732445.1 Bdellovibrionales bacterium
GATGAAAGCTTTCATGATCACTTCGCTTTAAGAGCGCAGTTTAACTTTTGCGCTTGGCCGACTCGAATCTGAGTCGCCAAATCTCCATTGCTGCTGGCGACATACATCGAAACCTGCGCCAGGTGGCAAACCCGAATAACAACAGCTAATTTGTCGAGGCGACCCACGCCGCGATCAGGTGTGTTGATTATGACTTTCGTGAGACCCTCGCGGACGCAAGGTGCGTCGGTGACGAAGTCTGCGAGGTTTGCGTCCCGAAGGCTCGGCTGCGGGTTGAGGCGCGGAACTCCCATAAATGATTCGACGGTCACTTTAGTAGATTGAAGAGGTTGAGAAGGTTGAGAAGGTTGATTGAGTGTTTGGCTGAGAAGAACGCGTGACGGTTTGCCGAGCGCTCTTGCCGTTAGACATTCGACACCGTCGGCCGAAACGCGAGATCGAAAAGTGACGCCCGATGAGACCGCAGCGATCATCTGTCGAGTTCGTAAAGAATTGGCTTCGCCCGATTCGCGCAGGTAAGTTTGCAACGCTTCGTGCGCAACCGTCGCCGCTTGCGAAGCGGGCTTCAGCGCCAAAAAAAGATCTTCGTTCAGCGACGAAACTGTCGTGGTTCCTGAAGTTTCGTTGCGAACAAGTTGTTCAACGGCGCAGCCTTTTCCGAACGAAATCGACACCGCATCATCAACGACTCCCAGAGCTTTTCCGTGAACGCGAATGTCAGATGTTGGGTCTAGGAAAAGATTGGCGGTTTTTTGAAGTGTAGCGCGAATTGCCGCCACGCCCAGGCCTTGATCGCCAACGCCAACCGCGATGACGTCGAGAAGGTGCGAGGCTTGGGTGTTGACGTCGAGCGTAGAGGGAGTCGGACGCACGTGCTCGAACTGTTGGCCTTCAATGAGATCGACAAGCTCAATCGACTGCAGAGTGCCTTTGACGTCGCGGCAGACGACCACCTGGCTCCCTTGTACCAAGGTCGAATTCGTTGGTTTTTGCAAACCAGGATCGCCAGTTACGTCGGGCGCGCCCCAGGAGCCATTGGTTAGCTTTCCGCCACACGCACTCAAAAGTGTCACGGTACCCGCGATGATAACGAACTGGCGAACGATAGATGCTTTCATGGTCCCTCCTTACCGAAGTCTTGCACGAAACTAAGGCGCTGGCAGCGAGCACCGTGAATAAGAATGCGCGCTATTGGAAAACCGATTTCAAAACTGAATTCATGGATGGTTCCCTGCGAAAAGCATCAATGCCGGCGCAGAAGAACCCCGTCTGCTACAAAGAAGGCAATCTATCAGTTCTCGTGCCGGCTTTTCGCTGCGGTGCAAGGTGCGCGGGTGGACCGCTTTCTTCGCCGATGACAGACTCCTTTGATGACCGTGCGCGAGCTTCTCTCACATTTGAAAATCGATCCAGGCGCGAAATTTCTCACTTCCAATTTTGGTTTGCACGCAAATCAAAAAGTCGTCTCGCTTTGTTTTGATTCGCGCCAGGTCGAAAAAGGTAGCGTATTTTTTGCGATTCGAGGCGACAAGAGCGATGGCCATCAATATTTAAAAGCAGCCGTCGATGCGGGCGCGGCCGGGTTGGTGGTCGAGAGCCCTGCTCACATACCAGAAGGTTTCAAAGGCGCGACGGTCGTCGTCGAAAATTCACGAAAAGCCTTGAACCAGCTGGCCGCTTTTTTCTTCGATGAGCCCGCTAAGAAGCTCTTTTGCATCGGTGTCACCGGCACAAACGGGAAAACTACAACGACGTACATGACCGAGGCGATTTTTAATCACGCTGCCAAATATGCTGGCGTCATCGGCACCATCAACCATCATTACCGATCGCAAATTTGGCCAACCGAAATGACCACACCTGATCCGGTCGCGTTTCAAGCCCGTCTTGCAGAGTTTGTTTCACTTGGTGCAAAGGCGGTCGCACTTGAGGTCTCGTCGCACGCGCTCTCGCAGTCGCGCGTCGATGAAGTTCCGTTTGACGTCGCGATCTTCACGAATCTCTCGCGCGATCATCTCGACTACCACCGCGATATGGATGATTACTTTGATGCGAAACATAAGCTTTTCAAAACGCTTCTGTCGGCGTCAAACAAACCTCATCCGACCGCGGTCTTGAATGCCGAAGATCGATCTGCGGCAAAGATTGAACTGGATCCACGCGTCCGTCGGTGGACCTACGGCGCGAGCGAGTCTGCGACTTTGCGCTACGCAATTCTTGAGCAAGGTTTTGAAGGGACGCGGTTTACATTAACAACGCCCTTCGGCGCCAGAGAGTTTAAGATCCCGATGGTCGGTTTGCATAACGTATCGAATGCCTGCGGAGCGGTGGGTGCGGCGCTGGCCGCCGATATCGCGCTTGAGGTCTGCGCCGAAGCACTCGCAAATTTGCGCGGAGTCAGCGGCCGCCTCGAGGCGGTACCGAACTCAAAGGGTGTGCACGTCTTTGTTGATTACGCGCACACTGACGATGCACTCACGACGGTGCTTCACTATCTCAACGACATCCGTCACGCCTCTTCGATCACGAATCAGCTGATTACCGTTTTCGGTTGCGGCGGCGACCGCGACCAAGGCAAAAGACCTTTGATGGCGAAAGCTGCCCTGGAAAAATCAGATTTCGTGGTGCTGACTTCAGATAACCCCCGCACCGAAGACCCCGAGAAAATTTTAGACGATGCGATGGCGGGCGTGCCGCAAGCGCAGCTTGGCGCCAATTTATTTCGCGAGGTCGATCGCCGCAAAGGAATCGCAAAGGCATTGTCGTTAGCGAAAAAAGGCGATGTCGTCTTGATCGCCGGCAAAGGCCATGAGGATTACCAAATTATTGGAACAACGAAGTCTGCTTTTAGCGACATCGAAGTCGTAAAGGATTTGTTAAGATGACGCTTGAAGATTTGGTCGCGGGTACTGAGGGCAAGATAGTTTCGCAAGGGCCACGTGTCTTTAGCGGTCTCGGCACAGATACTCGCGTTGACCTTTCGGGCAAAGTTTTTTTTGCGTTGAAGGGCGATAGCTTTGATGCACATGATTTTCTAGCGAAAGCCGTCGATGCGCGGGCTGCCGCACTGGTGGTTCACAAAATTCCTGCCGATGTGTTGGCGGGTTTGCAAGGACAGGTGACGGTCGTTCAGG
This sequence comes from Bdellovibrionales bacterium, assembly GCA_043732445.1. Lineage (GTDB taxonomy): Bacteria > Bdellovibrionota > Bdellovibrionia > Bdellovibrionales > JAMPXM01 > CAJYOV01. Next base: position 3,135 of record JAYTHQ010000029.1, read on the forward strand.
TTCCCGACACGTTGCTTGCACTTCAAAAGCTTGGAAGGTTTTGGCGGCACAAAATGAAGGCCACCATTCTCGGCATCACGGGAACAAACGGCAAAACGACAACGAAAGAATTCACAGCCGCTCTTCTCGAAACGAAATTTAAAGTTCAATATTCAAAAGGAAGCTTTAACAATCATTGGGGCGTGCCCTTTTCGCTCCTCTCCATTGAACCCGAACACGAGATAGCCGTCATTGAGATGGGAATGAACCATCCTGGAGAATTAAGAGATCTCTCCCATATCGTAGAGGCCGACGCGCTCGTCTGCACAATGGTCGGTCGTGGGCACCTCGAAGGGGTCGGATCGATCGAGGGCGTTGCAAAAGCGAAGTCCGAAATTTACGAGTACGCGCCGAAGGCCGCGACTTTTATTTTCAATCTCGATAACGAATACACGCGCAAAATGTATGAAACATGGGGCAAGTCGCGCCCTAAAGAGAAGGTTTTGACCTTTGCGCAAAGCGGTCGGTGGCCAGAGATCGATGTTTGTCTTGATGTCGTGAGCGCTAACGAATCGGCTCTGCACATCAAAGGTCAAATTCAAGGGCAAGCGGGCGAAACTTCGGTGCCAGTTTTCGGCCGCCAAAACATCACGAACTTAATGACGGCGGCTTGTTTTGGATTGTTTTGCGGTCTCACGCCCTCAGAAGTTTGGTTGGCATTGCCAAAATGCAAAACGGTTTGGGGCCGCAATCAGTGGGTGAATTTGGAATCTGGCGCGCGCGCCTTGTTTGATGCTTACAACGCGAATCCCGAAAGCATGCGGGCGGCCGTCGAGAACTTCGCGACGCTGAAGGCGCGGGGTAAAAAAATCGCGCTGCTCGGAGAAATGCGTGAACTTGGTTCGCACGCGCCTGAGCTCCACCGCGAACTCGGGCGCGCGGTCGGCTCGGCTGGTTTTGATGAAGTTCTGTTCGTGGGTCCGAGTCAGGCCGAATTTGCCGAAGGGCTCAAGGCCGGCGGATTTTTAAAAAAGCCCGTGCTTTCGGCAAGTTATGAACAAAATCTTGCGTCTCGCGCCTGCCCTGTGCTACATGAGCATGACATCGTGTTGATCAAAGGTTCGCGCGGCATGCAGCTTGAGAGAGCGCTCGCCGATTTGAAGCCGTTGAACTTCAAGTCGGACTTCAAGTCGGACTTCAAATCGAAATAGCAACTTTGGCAAAGGCTTGAAGCGAAATGCTCTATCAGTGGCTCTACTCGTTATCTGATCATATCTCGGCGTTTAACGTTTTTCGCTACATCACTTTTCGAACTTTCGTTGCTTTCTTCACGGGTTTTTTCGTTTGCTGGATCTCGGGCCCGTTCTTCATTCGCGGTCTCGTGAAAAAACAAATGGGCCAAGTGATTCGCGACGACGGTCCGCAGTCGCATAAAAAGAAATCTGGCACCCCCACCATGGGCGGCGGACTCATTCTCCTTGGCTTAGTGATTCCTGCACTGTTGTGGTCGAATTTGGTTGATCCGCTCGTTTGGGCCACGCTCGTTGTGACAATTGGTTTTGGTTACATCGGTTACGTCGACGACTCGTTAAAGGTGACAAAGAAAAATACCAAGGGCTTGCCGGGTCGACTTCGACTGTTGTGCGAGTACGCAATAGCGGCCTCCGTCATCGCTGTCTTGATTCACTATTACGGCTTCTCAACAGTTGTGAACATTCCGTTTTTCAAAAATGCCGGATTTAATATTGGTTGGTGGTACCTCCTCTTCGGACCGCTGGTCGTTGTCGGCTGCGCAAACGCCGTGAACTTAACCGACGGACTCGACGGCCTCGCGATTGTGCCCGTCATTATTTGCGCAACGACGTTTGCCGTCTTTGCCTACATCGCCGGGAACGCCGAGATTGCGCGTTACTTAAATATTCCGCACATTCCTGGGGCGGGCGAATTAACGCCGCTTGCGGGGGCCATGGTCGCTGCGGGACTTGGCTTTCTCTGGTACAACACGTACCCGGCGCAAGTGTTTATGGGCGATGTGGGGTCGCTATCGATCGGCGGCTTTCTCGGAATTTTAGCGGTGCTCACGAAAAACGAACTTCTGTTGATCGTACTTGGCGGCGTTTTCGTTGTCGAAGCGCTGTCGGTCATCACTCAAGTGATTTCGTTCAAATTAACAGGTAAGCGCATTTTTAAAATGGCGCCGATCCATCATCATTTTGAATTAAAAGGTCTCACAGAAACGAAAATCATCGTGCGGTTCTGGATCATCTCGATCCTCTTGGCGATCTTAAGCCTCAGCACGTTGAAACTTCGCTAACTGCATTTAGAAAAATAGAAGAAGGTACGAATGACCCCGCTCTCCGAGATTAAAGATCTAAAAGATAAACGCGTTCTGGTGGTTGGGATGGCTCGCTCCGGCGTGGCGATGGTTAATTTTTTGCTCGAGGCGGGGGCGCAAGTCACCGTGAGTGATCACAAGTCGCGCGCAGAATTGGCGCCGGCGCTTGAGCAAATTGAAGGATTGCCAAACCTGCAGTTCGATCTCGGCGGTCACACGCCAAAAACATTTTTGGCTCAAGATCTCATCATCTTGTCGCCGGGCGTTCCACCCAATTTGAAAATTTTCGATTACGCTCGCGGCAATGGTGTTCAAGTTACCGGCGAATTCGAGTTTGCGACTTGGTTTATAAAAGAGCCGGTCATCGCGGTCACTGGCACGAACGGGAAGTCGACCACTTGCAAACTGATCGAACTCTTCTTGAAGGAATCCGGCGTGCCAACTTGGCTCGGCGGCAATTTCGGTGAGCCACTCGTTGAGTATCTTCTCAAACTTTTGAATCCGCCCGAGGGCGAAGCGCCCGCAAAAGTCGTTGTCGCCGAAGTTTCGTCGTTTCAGCTCGAGCATTCTGAACGGTTCACGCCGCAAAATATCGTATTTACGAATTTGGCCGAAAATCACCAGGACCGCTACCGTTCGATGGAAGATTACGTAAACGCAAAACGTAAAATTTTTCAGAACACCAACCAAGCCACGACGTCGATCTTAAACGCCGACGACAACGCAGTTGTTGAATTGGCGCGTGATCCGGCCGTTCAGCGCGGCCGAATTTTTTACTTCTCTCGCAAGCCGCAACTTGAGCCTCAGATCATGACGATTGGTGGCGCCGTTTGTATTAAAGACGAAGTTCGCGTGCGCACTGGTCCTGACATCGAGACTTATACCGTGAAAGGCATGAAGATGCGCGGTAAGCACTCGATCGACAACATCATGGCGGCGACATTGGCGGCTCGCGAGCACGGCGCCACCCGTGAAGCCATCCAAAAGGTGATCAACTCTTATCCGGGCATGCCGCATCGCCTTGAGTATGTTCGGCGTGTCGGGGGCGTAGAGTTCTTCAACGACTCCAAGGCCACGAACGTTCATGCGGTCTTACGAGCCCTTGATGCGTTCGAAGAGAACATCATCATGATCATGGGCGGTAAGGACACGAATCTCTCTTATGAAGCTTTGCGCGATATCGTGAAACGTAAAGTGAAGACGCTGATTCTCGTCGGCGAAGCGAAAGAGCGCATCAACCGCGATATCGGTGATTTCTCAGAGACATTCTTGATCGGCACATTCGAAGAAGCGGTTTTGATCGCTTATCAAAAATCGCGCATCGGCGACATTGTTCTCTTGTCACCGGGCGCATCGAGCTACGACATGTTCGACAGTTTTGAAGAGCGCGGGAATTACTTCAAAGAGATCGTGAAGCGATTTAAGTAATCAAGGTCAGCCGAAGCGGTTGATCCGTTTCGGCTTATCGACCGTCAACGCG
>JAYTHQ010000030.1:0-6927 GCA_043732445.1 Bdellovibrionales bacterium
GCAACCGCGTACACGGCACCCGCATAGCTTTGCACTTCGATGGTCGCGCGAAGTGGATCCACAATCTTATACCAAAGAACGGCGTTCACTTTCACGGTGACGCTGTCGCGAGTGATCGTTTCTTGCTGCTCGATATTCACGGTGACCGTTCGTAAATCGAGCTTGTTTTGCCACTCGATGACCGGGAGCAAAAAGTAAAGTCCAGGCCCCCGCAAACCCACGACACGCCCGAGCCTAAAAATAACCGACTTTTCGTACTCTTGGGCAATTCGAACACTGGCCACCAACAGAAACACAACAACGGCTACGATGACTAACACCACGTTTAGATCCTCCTCGTTCTTTTTCGGAACGCGGCCACATCCTGATCCTCCAAACCGGGTGGCGCAAGAGGTTTCGATTGTCTCTTTGACTTGTTACCCTTATGGTCATCGTTATGCACGAAGCAGCTGATCTGGAACCTGGTGACTTCGCGGTTCTCCGCGTCGCGGCCCTCACAAAAGTGGGCGCTTTTCTTGACTGGGCCCAACCGAAGGATCTGTTTTTACCATTCGCCGAACAAACAAAGACTTTGCAGGTCGAAGACGAGATTTTGGTTTACCTTTATGTCGACAATACCCAAAGGCTCTGCGCTTCGATGCGGATTGAGCGCAACCTCGAGAGCGCGTTTCCTGAGTATCAAGTCGGCGATGCGGTCGACTTAGTCATCACGACAAAAACCGATCTTGGTTTTAAAGCTCTCGTCGACAGCCGCTTTCTAGGCTTGCTCTACGCCGACGAAATCTACCAGCCACTGTCGTACGCTCAAGAAATCAAAGGCTTCGTCAAAAAAATCCGCGACGACGGCAAGATCGATCTGCAGCTCACGAATCCGCTCAGCGTCGGCCACACGTCGGCCGATCCAATTGCAGATCAGATTCTCTCTCGCCTCGAAGCCGAAGACGGCTTTCTAGCGATCAACGATAAAACACCCGCCGAAGACATTTACGAAATTTTTGGCGTCAGTAAAAAGAAATTCAAGATCGCGCTAGGCGGCCTCTACAAAAAGCGCAGGCTGACGGTCGAACCTGACGGAATTCGACTGGTGAAAAAAGAGAAATAGCGGCTCATCAGAGTTTGATGATAACTCTGATCCCGCTCGCGCTTCCGGAAACCTCAAGGAACTCAAAAGCTAAGAAGCCCTACGGCGTGGGCCCGCAAACTTACTATAGCGCGCGTGGTTGGCGGGCATGTTCTGGTCGTGTGGTTGGTGCCCGTGCGCGTTTTGCGCTTGATGCTGAGCATGTCGCTCAGCTTTCTCACGCAGAAGCCGCTCAAAGAAAGATTCGTGCTTTTGCTGATGTGGCGGGGCGTGTTTCTTTTCGACCGTCTTCACGAGAATCGGCTTTACCGATGGTTTCGCTTTCGCGACAACTTTTGGTTTAGCTCTTACTTTAGCTTTCACTTTGACGGGGCTTTTGGCCTTTAGAGTTTTTTTCACTTTTAACTTCGCTTTAGACGCAGGCATTGGCGGGCTCCTCTCGATAATGGACTTACATCCAGTTCGGAAGAATCAAGCCAGACGATGAGACTCATTTTGAGATTCGCACATCGCCGCTGCCTTTGAGGCGCGACACAGGTCGTAGTGTCCGAGAATGCGACGATCTGATTCACCGCTGCGGATGAAAGGTGAGCAAAACCGTTCAATAGGATTTTTGTGAAACAGAATCGAGAATCGCATTGGCTCGAGCCGTTTCAGCTCCGGGCGTGGGATCAGCTGGCGCCGCGAGCGAGCAGACCGCTTTTCATCAGTTGTTTTGTTTCCCGGCACGCGTCAGTCTGAAGTTGTTTGAGAGACTGACGATCGCGGCCCAGCAAAGGACACTGATGAAAAAGCTTCCCGGAATCTTTAAAGCGACGAAGTCCTACGAGACGTGGCTCTCGAAACACATGCCGCTCCTGCAAGACGATATCGAGCTCAAGCATCTGAAAATGAGCGAAAGCCGATTCATGTTTTTGCGCGCGACCTATTACCGGTGGGTGCAGCTTTGGGATGCCCACTGTTCGCATCTCAATGCTTCACCAAACGTACTCGCGGTCGGCGACATTCATTTCGAAAATTTTGGAACTTGGCGTGATTGTGACGGCCGCTTGATCTGGGGTGTAAATGACTTCGACGAAGCGGCGACGCTGCCGGCTGCACTCGACGTCGTCCGTTTGGGAGTGAGTATTTTGTTGGCAATCAACGAGGGCAGCGTAAAGCTCGATCGTGAGCAGATGATTGAGGCACTGATCGAAGGGTACATCGCTCATTGCGAATGCGGCGCGACCGCTTTTGTTCTCGAAGAAAGTAATATTTGGCTGCGGAAGATTGCGAGTAGCAAGCTCCGCGAGCCAGAACTGTTTTGGCATAAGTTCGATCACCTTCCGCCCGCTAACTCGAAACCTTTCAAATCGGCGCACCGGGCGCTCTCGATCGCTCTTCCGGGTAAGGGACTCGATATTAAATATTTACGTCGAACGGCGGGCCTCGGGAGTCTCGGACGCCCGCGAGTGGTGGCGTTAGCGAAGTGGGGCAATAGCTTCGTGTGTCGCGAAGCCAAGCGGATCGCGCCGCCGGCTTCTTACTGGGCCCGCGGACGCGAAAGTCAAAAGCAGATGAACATCATGACGATTGTTCGTAAATCGGCGCAAGTCCCCGACCCCGCTTTTCACGTCCGCGGAAAATGGATTGTTCGTCGCCTCTCGCCGCATTGTTGTAAAATCGATCTTTCAAGTTTTTCAAGAGAGAAGAGTCTTCTCAAATTGGTCGCGGCCATGGGCGCTGGCATTGCGAATATTCACGAGGGCAGCGCTCAAGGCCCAGCTCTGGCCAAGGATTTGCGAGAGCGCAAAGCCGAGATTCGCAAAGCCATTTTGAAAATGACTTCGATCACGACGAAGGATTGGGCGGCATGGAAAAAGGCGTTCAAGAAATTGAAAAAACAAGGCGGCGTGAAGTCTCAGAAAACCTCACGCAAAAAACGTTAGCCTTTTCGGGCGTCAGCGCAGATCTCAAGAACGTCGGCAAATTCCCAGTCGCTGACTTTTCTTTTTCCCAGTTTTGCGGCCGTCTTCAATCGGTTCATTGCTCGAGTGGGGTCGTCCGACAACGCAAGCGCCTTTGCGAAACAATAGTGCGGGAAGTAGTACTTTTCCGCTTTGAAATTATACTTCGTCCAGTCGCGAACAGCCTTCGACGCCCAACGCCTCGAGGCTGCCCCCGCGCCTGACTCACGCAAATCACTCGCCATCAGAGTTTTGGATAATCCTTGAGCATAAAGACTTTTTTGCGGATTCGTTCGAGCCTGGCGCTTTCCGAAAGCCAGCATCGCGGGCCAGTTTTTAGATTGATAATAATAGTTCAGGCAGATTCCGAAGCGCTCCTCAGCGGGCTGCGACCTGAGAGAATTGAGCAGTGGCCGTAGAATCTGAACCGCTTGGATCTTTACTTTAGCCTGCTTTTGATCGGGCAATTCGTCGGCCCAATCACCAAGAATTTTCGCGTATTGATAGCGCGCGGTAAAATCATCAGGATATTTTTTGAAAAAAGCCTTCGTCAGCACCAGCGCCGCTTTGTAGTCGCCACGGTTCACCGACGGCTTCAGCTTGCGTAAAAAACGTTCGCGCTCTTCGACTGTCATTTTCATTTGGACATCTTGAGATGCTCAGGCGCGTTCGGGCAAATAAAAAAAGGCGTCCGCACGGACGCCTTTTTGGTGCTGAAAACTGTTCTCTTAGGCGTTCATCTTTTCAGACGAAGTCGCATGCACCGTCGGCAACGCCACTAGATGCTCAGAGATAAACCACGACTGAAGCTCGTTCGTCCGAACAACATCGCTGACCAAAAGATCGTTTGTTCCATCGTCGCCCGCATCGGCGGCATGTTTTGCGCCTTCACGAGACTCTTTCAAGATGATTTCGTGGGCCTCAAGCAAACGCGACAACTGAACCGGCACTTCTTCGCGGCCTTTCGGCGGATGCTCGATACGCGTGGCCGCCGCGACATCTGAAGGCATCGCAAGGCTGATTCCACCGAGTGCTTGAATGCGTTCGGCAACGGTGTCCATCAGCGCCGCCTGCTCTTCATAATGCTTATCAAGCAGGAGGTGAAGTTGGTAAAATGTCGGGCCCGACATCTGCCAATGATGTTTTTTATAAAGATCGCGCAAGAACATCGTATCGGCCAAAACTTGATTCAACGTCGCGATGCTTGTTGAGCAAACCTTATCTGAGAGGCCGACAGGAACCGGAAACCGTTCTCCATATTTTTGCACCTCAGGCGAGCGTTGATTTAAGAGCGGCGCTGCACGGCCCGTGCGAGTGACCGGTTTTGCGGTCAGCGAAGTCTCTGCTTCTGATTTCTGCGTCTTCTGTGCTTTCTGCTTTTCCATTTGTATTCTCCTATGAGGGAGAGCATGAACCCCGCCGCCGAGTCCGGTCAAAATGCGCCCTCGAGCGTGACGAAAACGCCAAGAATCGAGCTGCTTTCGAGATGGTTCATACTTAATGACGCAGATAAAACGAGTCAGCCATGGTGAGGTCTGCGTTAAAATCTTTCCGAACAGCGATACCCGCCTGGGGGCCTATTTTAGCAAACCAGCTTGCGGAAATCCGGCGCCAGAGTTTCTGCTGAAAAACAGGTGCCCCGTCCAGGACATCGTAAACCGTTAAGTAAGCGTCCGATGGTTTCAAGTATTCATGCGGGTTGCAGTTAAATTTTTCTTCGAACCCGAGCGTGTTGGGCTGATTCAGCTCTGTCCATACGCCTTCAGAGAGATAGAACATCTTCATGGACCAGGCGCGCTTTGAAAACGAATTGCGGTAAGCACCGAGACACTTCGAAACATCGGCAAGAATTCGAACCCTGGGCTTCAAGTTTTGTCGGCCCTCATAGTCGGAGGCGAGTTCGATCAACACCATCGAACCACTCCTGCTAAGCACTTGGTAGCGCTCGGTCGAGTAAATCGCGCCCGTTTGGTCCAAATAATCCCAGATCCATTGTCGGCCTGGTACAAATGTCGCCGATGAAACCGTAGGCAAGACGACGTCGGCCAGCGCAGAGCAACTCACGAACAGAGACAGTGTCAAAAGAAGTGCTTTCATCGAAATGACGACCTATTGCTCGGTGAAGACTACCGCTTGTGAACCGCACACAAATTTCTCGGCTTCGCCGACGTTGACGATCGAAGATCCGGTCTTGCTGCTGGCGTCGGGGTAGATCGCCAAGAGTTTCGCGTTAACGCCGATGATGTAGTTATTGTCGTTTGAGACCTGACTGATGAAGAGCTTCATTTTGAACTGAGGCTGAGTCTTGATGCCGCCTTCGTACAGACCCGGTGATGTTTGAACGAGGGTATAAACCACCCCTGAGCCAGAGCTGCCGAAGATCAAATTGGCTCTGACTGTTCCATCGGGCTCTTCCTGAAAATCGACGCGCGCGCGGCCAGGGTTCACCTTATCGACCGCGCAGCTCATATAGGCATTTGCTACACCCGGAATTGTCAAAATAGCCATCAGACCCGCACCAAAAGTCGTCGTAAAACGCATAAAAGCTCTCCCGAACTGAGATTTGAGTATCGGGAGAGATGACGTTCACGATTCGTACCGAAGTTTTGTGCCCGGCTAAGGTAAATCAAAAACCAAGGCCTCAGAGGCCTCGAGCGACTCAAAGCGTAGCGCGGATTCGCCCGTTACAGCGACGGCATCGCCTGCCGCGAGATCGACGCTCGCTTCGCCGCTTTTCAGTCTCATTTTACCTTTCACGAGTTGCAACCAGACTTTGCGGCCCGGCTGAATACCGAGATCGACGGCGCCTCCGGGTTGCAACCGCGAGACGTAAAGACTTGCGTCTTGATGAATCGCTACTGAACCTTCGCGCGCATCTTGCGAAGCGACGAGCACCATCGACTTTGAGTTGAGCTGCTTCTCAAAAGATTTTTGCTCATAGCCAGGCGTGAGATCAACACGGTTCGGCTGAATCCAAATCTGTAAAAGATGAACCGTCTCATCTTTTTTCTCGTTAAATTCTGAGTGAACGACACCAGTGCCCGCGGTCATGCGCTGAACTTCGCCCGGCACAATCACAGCCTGATTGCCCATCGAATCGTTATGCGCGAGAGATCCTGAAACGGCGGTGCCGCGATCGCTCGATCGCCTGAGTGCTATCATGAGTGCCGGCCTCTCTGGTCGTTAAAAGGAGGGGTCGCTGAAAAACCCCTCCTGTGCAAATCGACTTTCAGCGCGCGTTGGCACCAATCGAGATTATTGGATCAGGCGAACTGAATCACTGTACTGAGTCTCGGCGCGCATCATCGCTTTCGTTACGTCACGCTTCTCATCGAGCCAGTCTTCGGGAGCTGCCTGCTTTACGTTAGCCAGCTCTTTGCTGACATCCTTCAGCGAAGAATCCATATCTTCAGCGGCGTTCTCGAGCTTCTTTTGCCGAGGCTTCTGCGCAGTTACGGCCTGCGCACGAAGATTTTCGGCAAACTTTTGCATCTCATCGATGCGAGCCTGCGTTTGCGCAACGTACGCATCGCGGTCAGCACCAATCTGCGTGACGGCCTGTTGGTGCGCCGTTTGCGGAACCGGTTGTTCTGCCCGTTTGCTCGAATGACTGCAACCGGCTGTAAAAATCAGAGCGACACCTAAGATAAATAAATTTGGCTTGGACATTTGGATCCTCCTGAATGCGAGAGTGCCCTGACCTACAAGCCTCAGTCTCGCTCGAAATTCGCAAATAAAATGAATTTTTGATCATAGATCAGAAACTGAGACCAATTGCGACTTTGATGTAGTTGATCACGTCACTTGTTTCCGTTAGTCCAAACCGCGGCTGCGACAACGAAATCCAGCATCCCTGTTGTTTGGAAATCTATGATCAAAAATGTTTTGGTTCGAAGTTCA
>JAYTHQ010000031.1:0-2002 GCA_043732445.1 Bdellovibrionales bacterium
TTTTGGCTTCTCAGGTTGTTGATGTTGAGCAAACTCCCGGTTGCCCTCGAGACTTTGAATTTTTGTTGAGCTCTCATCATTTAGCGCATCATTTAGCGCATCAATCAGCGCATTGATCTCGCTGCCGATCAAAATCATGTGGCCGGCTATGTAGAACCAGAGCATCAAGACGATGACCGCTCCAAGACTTCCGTAGGAGGCGCTGTAATTACCAAAATCGGTCACGTAAACGCGAAATAATAACGTCGCCGCGATGAGCCCAATCACGCCGAAAAATGCGCCGGGCGTAATAAACTTAAATCGTTTAGTCACATTTGTGCCAAAATAATAAACGATGGAGAAGCCGCCAAACATCAAGGCCAACACCATGAGCCAGCGAAACACCTGAAAAAGAAACGGAATCGCTGGGTTCAAAACGTACGTACTGTTCAAAAAGTTTTGAATCGCTCCGCCCGCCACGATGAGCGAGAACGCCGAGACAATCAGGGCGCCCCAGGCAATCGTCAAAACCACGGACAAGCCACGAACTTTCCAATACGGCCGTGTTTCACGGACATCGTAGGTGATGTCGAGTTGCTGCATGACCGCGTAGAGCCCAGCCGAGGCTGACCAAAGGGTAAAGGCAGCTCCGAACGACAGCAGACCCTGCTTTTTGGTCGTCGTGATTTCCACGATCGTCGCCTCAAGCGCTTTAGCCGCCGATTCTGGAAGAGCCTGATACATCAGGCCCATGAGTTCAGTACTGAGATTGGCAACTGGCAAATACGGCAGCACCGAAAGCATGAAGATGATGGCCGGGAAAATCGAGAGCAAGAAATAGTATGAAAGCGCTGCCGCGCCGTTTGAGGTTTGGTCCTCGTCCATCTCGCGATAGAGATCGAACCAAAACTTTCGAGTCAGCATGGGACCGAAAAATTGACTAAAAAGTCGGGTCATTCGTGAACTTCTCCAGATCGAGCAGACCACGAAAACTTAAGCGCTTTCATTACCTGAGCATCTTGATTGTGTTGCTAAATCGTCATGTCGCTTCAATTTTTAGTGCTTTTTTCTTCAGCCCCACCAAAAAAATTTCTTTTGAGATCGAGCGCGTGCTCTCTGGCTTGAGCTGATCGACTCTTTCAAATTCGCGTTTAATGTCGCCTCGAAGTTTGCCGAATTCTCCGCTCTGAAAAAATTTGCAAATGAACGACCCGCCAGGTTTCAGAAATCGTTGTGCAACTGACAGAGCGAGTTCACACAGCTCGAGACTGCGGGCTTGATCCGTTGACTTGATACCAACCGTGTTTGCCATCATGTCCGACATCACCACATCAAAGAGCGGTTTGAATCCATGCTCAGTAAAAATCGTTTCGAGTTCGAGATCGCGAAGATCAGCCTGAATAAAGACGGCGTTCGGCAGACTCACCGTCGTCGGGCTTAAGTCGACACCCAGAAGCCGACCGTTCCCTATTTTTTGCGATGCGTACTGCGACCAAGACCCCGGCGACGAACCAAGATCAAGCACCACCTGACCAGGCTTGAGAATTTTAAATTTTTGGTCAATCTCTTGAAGTTTGTAGACGGATCGCGCGGCAAAACCTTCGGCCTTTGCTTTGTGAAAAAAACGATCTTGAGGGTTGTAAGTCTTTGAACGCGCCATACGCGATTTTATGCCCCGCGCAGGCCGCTCAGGGCAAGCGAAACGCTTAGGCTGCTTGAAAGAACTTCGAAAACTGCCGGCATCGATCGGCACCAAAGACACTCACCTGGGCGCCTTGAAGACAAACGCGGCGGCCGAGGGCATGCACAGCCGATTGGCACGCGTTCATCTCCGCAATGACCTCTTCGGCCCACGCACGCGGCAATGCACCTTTGCGAAATTTCAGCAGTGAGATATGCGAGCGAAATCCGCCGGCGAAGGCTTTCGTTTTCATGCAGCCCTCCACAGCTTCGACGGCCGCTCTGAAAGCACCTGCGCCCTCGAGATTAACGACTAAATAATCGAAAGGGGTCGACAAGCCCT
>JAYTHQ010000032.1:0-1996 GCA_043732445.1 Bdellovibrionales bacterium
GCGCTCGCCAACGTGAAAAGAGGGTACCCGTTCGGTGCTTTTGCCGCCTGCATTTTTTCGATCAGGCTGTCTTTTAAGGTCGCTTCATCATCGCTTGCGACTTGCATGACCACCGCCAAACTCGAAACAAAGACTTCGCGCGCAGCGAAAGCCGAAATGAGCCCAACTCCTGTCCGCCAGTCACCGCCCATCGGTTGAAACACAGGCTCGATCAGGTGACCGACTTGGGCCGCGTAGCTTGATTGAAGCCTGAGCGTTTTGTCTTGCTGACTGTAATTCGGAAATGTTGTTCCCACCCAGATGATGAGGGCAAAAATAAAAATCGGCATTCCGGCTCGACGTAAATAACTCGACGTGCGGGTGAGCGCCTGACGAAGGACTAAACTCGGTCTTGGTCGACGATAAACCGGAAGCTCCATCATGAAAAACGAACGATCGTCGACTTTCAAAAACTTGCCCGCGATGAGCGCAGCCACTCCACCAACCATCAACGAGCAAAAATAGATCGCGGCGAGAGTCAGCCCGGCATACCAAGCCGCTTTGCCGTGGAATAAGAACGCGAGCAGAAGCGCGTAAACCGGTAAACGCGCGCTGCAACTCATCAGCGGCAAAATGAAAAGCGTCAACCAACGCTCGCGTTTTGAATTAATTGTGCGCGCAGCTAACATCGCCGGAATGGCACAGGCGTAGCCAGACAAGATGGGCACAAATGAGCGGCCGCCCATGCCAAGCTTGGAAAGGGGCCGATCGACTAATGTTGCCGAACGCGCGAGATACCCTGAATCTTCAAGGATGATGATCCCGAGAAAGAGAATAAAGATTTGCGGCACGAAGGTCATCACGGCACCCATCGATGCAATGACTCCGTTCGACAAAAGTTGAATGAAAAGATTGTCGGGCGAAATCGATCGAACGGTTGCGGCCAACCAGCTAAAGGACTTATCGACCGCGTCCATGGCCGGGGCTGCGGCCCAAAAGATGCTGCTAAACAAAAATGCCATTAAGAAAATGAAAATCAACAAACCAAAAACCGGATGCAGCAAAATGCGGTCGATACGGCGCGTACGCTCGCGCGCCGTGCTTATTTTTTTTGGCGTGTGGGCATGCACGATTTGCGGGAGCAAAACTTTCGCGACGATCGCAGAGTTTACCGCGAGTGCACTTTCGACTTTGTCATCACTCCATCTCGGAATTTTAGCGCCTCGAGGCGAGGGCTGAAGAGCGATCTTCTGAACTTGCGAGCGAATCGCTTCGACGAGTTTGTCGATGCCTCCGCCCAGGCGACCGTTGATCAACACGACCGGAATGCCGAGCTCTCGCGACAAGGCGTCGGTATCGAGAACTTCTCGGTTCTCACTCAAAAGATCGCTCATCGTGACGGCGAGAACAACTGGAAAACCAGCTTCAATCAACTGCCGAGTGACCAACATCTGGCGCGCCAAATGGGTCGCGTCCGCGACTGCAACAACGACTGAGGCAGCTCCGTGAACGCGGTGGTTAAAGATCGCTTCGGAGGTCACACGTTCGTCGGGCGATTTCGGGTCTAGGCTGTAGGTGCCCGGCGTGTCCATGACCGAAATCTGCGCACCGTAGCGCTCATGCGTTTTCCCGAGCGAATAATCGACCGTCGCGCCGGGGTAGTTTACCGTTTTAAAACGCGAACCCGTCAGCCAATTGAAAAGCGTGGTTTTACCACTGTTCGGTGAACCCACGAGCGCAACGATGGCAACAGGAATCGGCACGGGCTTTATAACCTCACGCACGCGGCTTCTCCTTTACGAAGCGCGATGATGGCGCCGCGAATTTCAACCAAGATCGGATCACCGAATGGAGCCCGGCCTCGAACAACGACGGACTCACCCCGAACAAAGCCGATCTCTCGAAGGCGTGAGACGACGACCGGGTCCCCCTGAAGATCTTGGATGGCCGCGGGCCTATCTGCCTCGATGTTGGCGAGCGTCGTAAAGGAAATGAGAGTCATGATCATCTAGTTCAT
>JAYTHQ010000033.1:0-1989 GCA_043732445.1 Bdellovibrionales bacterium
ATGGGCGCGGCCTTTAAGGGGCATCTCGATTTGGTCCAGAGACTTTTGGCGGCGGGAGCTGATTCGACTCTACGAAACGCGTCTGGTCTCAGCGCGCTCGACTTTGCGGTCACTTTTGGTCGTCGGCCAGTGGTCGAGTTTCTTTCGACTCAAATGGATCAGAAGCCGCAGCCTCGGCTGGTGAGTTTCATTAAACTACTCGCTTCAAGATTTGCCACTCGGCCCCGTTCGGAGATAAAGTCAGTCGAATAGGGTGGTCAGACATTGCGTATTCTGTTTGAGAACGGAAAAAAAATTGGCGAGATTTCCGACTGGATGTTGATCGAACGCCAAGCTGAACGCCGTTTGGTTCTCGGCAAAGAAGTCATGATGCCAAAACCAAAAGCTCAGTGCACGTTCACCTCTCCGAAACTTGTCAATAAGAAGAGCGAGTTCCTCGTTATTGAAGATGCGAAAACGCGGTATCAGCTAAAGGACGTCAAAGTGAAAGACGGTACGTTCGTCACCGCGTCTATCCTTGAGACAACGGCCATCAACGGGCCATCAACGGTTGAGACTTAGATCTTCTCTGAAAGTGCGACGATAGCATTCGCGTAATCGAGACTGTTATTGTAACCCATCAACGCTTTGATGTGCGACGGAGCAGATCGAGGGCGCCAGCCATGCTGACGTAAGTAGAAGGCGACGCTGAGAATCGCGTCGTTTGGCTGATCGAGCGCCGGCTGATTTTTCGGAAGAATCGACCGCGAATATTGAACGTAGCTCGACGGCAAAAACTGCGGCATGCCGAACGCGCCCGAATAAGATCCACGAAAATCAGAATCCAATTTCCACCGCCATTTGAATGCTCGCTCGAGGGCGTGGAGTTCTTGGAGCGCGAATTCAGCTTTCTTATGAGTTCTGAGACCGATCTCATTTTTCTGCTCTGGCGTCAGGCTGTCAGTGTAACGATCGGTTTGTGTGAGCAGATACGCCAGCACCTCCGGCCTCGTTGCTTGAACCAAGTGCACGAATACGCTCGGCACATGAAAATGCCCGGAGTTTTTACCGTAACGAGATTCGAGCCACAAAAGGCTTGCGATGATTCTTCCCGAAACGCCGTAACGCGTTTCGGCTGCATTCAGGGTTGTTTTGTTAGTCTTTAGAAACTGCGAGGCCTCGGTCACGGCCTGATCGGTGATTTGCGGCCCATGAACGTCTGATTTTTTTAGGAACAGTAAAACATTGAGGCGAATGACGTCTTCAAAGCCTTTCGGATCGTAATTCTTTTTGAGGTCCTTGATGAATGGAGCAGAAAATTTGGCAAGTTCGAGTTGGTGTTGAGCGTACGCCCAATTTGGTTCTGGCGGATTTGGTACGGCGGTAAAGGTTGGTGCCGGCGCCGCGTTTACGGCGGCTGCGGGCCCACGAGGCGGGACCCCGCTGCAGGCAGAAAACACGATCGCGAAGGTAAAGACGGCAGCAAAACGCAACATGGTGGCCCACGGTAGCGTGATCGCAGCGATTAATGAAGAGCGAACTGCGTGCGCATCAAGCCTTCGTACGCCTTTGTAATCGTCAACCCAATGTGTCCGCCCCAGTGAGCGTTGATCATCTGAGATTTTGCGGGCGCAAAAAAGCCCGTGAAATTCCAGGAGGCCCGTTGGTTCAGGAAGTCGTCTTCTGAGGTCAATATTCGAATATTCATCGCGGCCCGAGCGTCGGTTTCACGAAGCCAGTACTCGATTTGGCCATTATGATCCGACGGCGAAAGTGCGCCGGAATAGCGAGGCGCAAAGGTTTTGACAAAATCTGAAAAGGTGAGATCACTCGGAACTTGGCGATGGAGATGCTCGACGTCGTTGATCGTCTGGGCCAGCTTCACAAGCTCCTTGCGAAACGAGTACTGGGCGACAATCGCTGGAGCGCACTCAATTTCTTCTTGAGTCGGTTTCAAAAGATAGTCGCCGCGAAAAATACGCCATTTTGTAATCAGCCGTTTGATGGAGT
>JAYTHQ010000034.1:0-6879 GCA_043732445.1 Bdellovibrionales bacterium
TGCGGGCCATCATTCCTTGATCCTACCTACGCTAGTACTCATAAAAATAAACAGAGGCGAGCTAGTCGTCAAACCCGCTCGCCTTTTCGGCAATGGCTCAATGCGCACGCACGTCGCTTGTGCGAGACGAGCGAGTTGATTTACGCGAAGCTGCTTTCGCCGATGCTTTTGCAGGCTTCGTCAGGCGTGGTTTCGAGGCGCCTTTCGCCTTCGCGCGAACTCGTTTCGCAGGTGTCCCCGCAACCGAAATCGAGGTTCGTACATGGCGAACATTGCGAATGAGCGCGTACGCTAAACCCGCGAGAACGGCCGAACCAGCAATTGCGACGGCCGCTGTCCCCATCGTCAAACGGCGAGCTTCGTTAACAAAGTGAATTGGGCTTTTCTTGAGAAGCGACGGCTTGTTGCCATAAAACTCTGGCCCTCCAAGATCGCCAAGACCTTCGCCTTCATACTCTTCATAGCCCGTAGCTGTCAGATCGTTGGTGGACTCGAGCGGATATTCGGGACCATTTCCGACGTCTCGCGAGAGTTGCTGCGAGATCGCTTCCATCTCTGAGTTTGGACTTCCGGTGCTATGCCCGCTCACGACAAAATCGTTCGAACTCGTGGCGCCGTTGTAGGCACCGGACCTCACGACGATCGGGCCCGTTTTGCGTAGACGCTGGTTTTTTGCAGGATACTTGTTAATTTTCTTATGAGCCATGTGTCCTCCTAGACTTCGGCGCTTAGGATAACTCTTCGCCGCTCTCGATCTGTGAAGGAAATGTGAGGTTTTTGGTCATTTAAAACATTATTCGACCGCAATGACGTCGAGATCTTTTCGACGTAGTCGACGAACCTCAGGCGGAATCGATTGAAGGATGGAGTCGCCCAAGGCCTCAATCATTTTTGTTTTGTAGTGCTCGCGGCGGTAAACCAAACCAATCTCTCGGGCCGGGATGGGCCGCTCAAAAGGTATGATCACTGTTTCTGCTCTCAGATGTTGAGTCGCGAGCTGCGGGAGCAGCGTATAACCACCGTAAGACGCAACCAAACTTTTGAGAGTTTCTAAACTTCCGCTTTCAAACCGAAAACGCCGTTTGTCGTCGGTGCCCTTCAAGGAACAGACGTCGAGAATTTGGTGACGGAGGCAGTGCCCTTCTTCGAGAAGCCAAATGTCATCGAGTTTCAAGGCCGAGTATTTCACGCGCGGCTTTCGCGCGAGTTCGTGATCTTTTTGGCAATAAACTGAAAAAGGTTCGTAGAAAAGTGCCGTTTCAAAAATTTTCGGAATCTTAATCGGTGTTGCCAAAAGGCCGACGTCGATTTCATCGGTGCTGAGTGCCTCGATAATCCTTTGCGTCTGCAGCTCAAGTATTTTCAAGCGCATTTCGGGAAAGTCGCGCTCGATGATCGGCAAGAGTTGAGGCAAAACATAAGGCGCAATCGTGGGAATCACGCCCAGAACGAGATCACCGTGAATGGCTTCGTTGCCATCCGAATCAACAATCTCGTCCAACTTTTTTGATTCGAATAAAACGGTTTGGATTTGCTCGATGATCCGTTGACCCGCTGAGGTGAGTAAAACCGGCTTTTTGGAGCGGTCAAAAATGACGACACCAAGGTCGCCCTCGAGCTTTTGGATCTGCATGCTTAGCGTCGGCTGAGTAACGCCGCAGAGCTCGGCGGCCTTCGCAAAATGGCCTGTTTTGTAGACAGCGTTGATGTAATCCAACTGCGTCAAAGAGAAGCGTGATTTGAGATTCATCAAGGGGCTCCAGGTGCGTTCTGCACGACTTGGGAGGAAACCCGCGCCTCAACGACACGACAGTCCTCTTATTGAGAAAATCTATCAGGTCTTAAATAAAATCGATTTTCTCTTTTATCTAGTTTGCCCTATTCTCATCATGTTCACAACTAACTGTCTTTTCTTTCCAGGAGTAAGTGCCCATGCAAACTCAGATCAACACTGAGATCCCCGATTTCAAAGTTCAAGCCTACGTTAACAAAGAGTTCAAAACGATTTCGAAAGCTGACTTGAAGGGCAAATGGTCGATCTTCTTTTTCTATCCGGCCGACTTTACTTTCGTTTGCCCAACTGAACTGGGTGACATGGCCGATAGATACGCCGAATTTCAAAAAATGGGCGTCGAAGTTTATTCGGTTTCGACCGACACTCACTTCACGCACAAAGCTTGGTGGGATACGTCAGACACAATTAAAAAAATCAAATACCCGATGCTGGCCGATCCGACCGGAGCGCTCGCGCGTGGTTTCGGTGTCTACATCGAAGAAGAAGGTCTTGCATACCGAGGCACCTTCGTCGTGAATCCAGAAGGCAAAATCAAAGTTTCAGAAGTTCATGACAACGGCATCGGCCGCGACGCCTCAGAACTCATGCGCAAAGTTCAAGCGGCGCAATTTATCGCGAAGCACCCGAACGAAGTTTGCCCGGCAAAATGGAAGCCAGGCGCAGAAACGCTGAAGCCTTCACTCGATCTGATCGGCAAGATCTAATGCCTTAACTCGCGGCTTTGCCGCGAGGCTCGGTCGCACAAGTGCTCCCTCGGTTTTTGCGTTAACTCGCGGCCTTGCCGCGAGGCTCGGTCAAACCAGATTCAAAATGTTTATCCGCGTTCGGCTTTTGGCGTTTGTTTGAAGTCGCGCGGATTTGTTAGGAGATCCGTCATGCTAGATTCCGCGATTCACGAACAACTACAGTCTGTTTTTGCAAAGCTCGAAAGCCCGCTCGCGTTTGTTTACGAGCCAAGTGCACACGCCTCACAAAGTGAACTCGTTGAATTTCTCACGGACATCGCCGCAACCAGCGATCAGCTCAGCGTACGGTCAACTGCCGGCGTCGAGTCGGCTGTTCCGCACTTTCACATCGAGCGCAGCGGCAAAACCACCCCGATTTCTTTTACCGGCATACCGTCAGGACATGAGTTCACCTCACTCATCGTCGCGATCTTGCAGACAGACGGAAAGGGTAAATTTCCCGATGAATCAATTCTCGCCCGCATCAAAAGTTTAAAGGGGCCAATCGATCTTCGGACTTTCATGTCGCTGACGTGCGAAACCTGCCCTGATGTTGTTCAGGCTCTCAATATGATGGCGCTCGTTCACCCGGACTTCCGGCACCAGACGCTTGATGGTGGTTTTGTTCAAGACGAAGTCAATACGTTGGGTGTTCAAGGCGTTCCGAGCGTCGTTGCCGGCAACATCTTGATTCACTCAGGCCGAATTTCGTTAATCGATCTGATCGCCAAACTTGAAGAACATTTCGGAACCGAGGATTCGGTCCCGCGAGTTGCGGATTTGGGCGAGTTCGATGTCGCGGTCATCGGCGGCGGCCCGGCAGGCGCTTCGGCCGCGATTTACAGCGTTCGCAAAGGTTTGAAAACCATTTTGATCGCCGAAAAAATGGGCGGGCAAGTTCAAGAGACAAAGGGCATTGAGAATATGATCTCAATTCCGTACACCGAAGGTTTGCATCTGACAGCACAGCTGAATCAACATCTAGGCGCCTATCCGGTCAAAGTTCTCGAGCATCGCCGCGTCGCTTCGATCGAAAAAAGTGACGTTTCGCTCATTCGGCTCGAGAGCGGCGAGCACTTAAAGGCAAAGACTTTGATCATCGCAACAGGTGCGAAGTGGCGCGAGCTCAATATCCCCGGCGAAAAAGAGTATCTCGGTCGCGGGGTGGCATTCTGTCCGCACTGTGATGGCCCATATTACAAAGGAAAAGATATCGCCGTGATTGGCGGCGGCAACTCGGGCGTCGAAGCCGCGATCGATTTGTCCGGCATCGTGAAGAGCGTTACGCTCTTTGAGTACAACGACACGCTCAAGGCAGACGCTGTTCTGGTCGACAAATTAAAGGGACTGCCGAACGCATCGATCGTTACCAACGCTCGAACAAAAGAAATCCTGGGAGATGGCCAGCGGATTCACACGCTTGTTTACACAGACACGAAAACAAAAGAAGACTTGAAGATCGTCCTTGATGGGATCTTTGTGCAAATTGGATTGGTTCCCAATACACAGTTTTTAAAAAACGTCGTGGAGACAAACGCATACGGCGAAATCGTAGTCGACGCCAAAGGCCACACGTCGGTACCGGGCATTTACGCCGCCGGTGACGTGACCACTATTCCGTTCAAACAAATCGTCATCGCCATGGGCGAGGGCGCCAAAGTAGCGCTCACCGCCTTCGAGGACCGAATGTATGAGACCGCGCGCTAGCCCCAGATTCGATTCGAGAATTTACAATTTATAAGACTCAAACGCGGCACCTTTCGGGCCATATAAGCGCTTGAGCAGGTGTTTGCGTGGATCTGAGTTTTGGACCAAGGCTTGCTTTAGAGGCCTACACAGCCATCAACCACTCACTCAGGCGTACCTTACGATGAAAATTTTAGCGTTGGTCTCGACGTTTTTTGTCAGTCTCTCATGCGCCTTGGCTGCCCCTCACGCCACTCCACAATGGAGTGATCTCGCAAATGGCAAACACTCCTTTAAAACACTCGGCACCGACTTTTACGTCGATGTCCCTGTTCGGCGGATTCCCGACGAGCGAGTTCATCTCGCGTTCGTGAATCTCGATACCGTTAAAAAATTAGGCTTGGCACTACCGACCGATCCAAAAGCGGCAGAAGCGTTCTTGAAGGATCTCTTTGCCTGGGAAGTTGATCCGGATGGAAAGAGCGAGAAGAAATGGTTTGCGACCCATTATCAGGACTCGAATGCAAAAGGCCCGGGCGAAGCGCAAGGCGACGGTCGGGCACTTTGGACGGGCGAATTAAAATTGAAGGCCGCAGATGGCTCGATCCTCTACGTCGATGGCGTTCAAAAAGGCGTCGGCCCCACTCCCTACGCGTGGTTGAATAACTCCTCTCACAAAGACGGAAAGCAAAATACCAACGAGCTCATTGTCAGCGGTATTCGCTCGATGGCCGACGTTCGCAACCAGCTTGATTCGACATCTGATATTTTGGGTTTCGTGATTCGCGACCCAAGCGGCGAACTTCGCTCGATGACGTTGCGTGTAGGTCGCCAAACTCGCCCGGCCCATATTCGTTACTTCTCTGACGAACCGGCGAACGAGAAGAAATTGATGGATTATATCGTCACGCGTGACCTTGGACTTCCGATCGGCACCTCCGTGACCGACGAGATGTTTTTAGCGTGGGAACTTAATTTTGCTCGTAACAACGGTGAGGATACAGCACGTGTTTTCGCGCTAAACGCCTTTTACGAGCACCCCACGATGGGCAACAAAACAACGACTGGCGGGAGCGTAGATCTAAATGGCCGCCAATATCTCGATGCGTACCACGTGAACCTGACTCATCTCTATGGGCGTTTGAATGTCGGCGACCAAGTTCAGTATCAGCGCGAGTACATCGGAAGCATGTATTATTACTTAAAGGAAGCAAAGTACCGCACGAACGTGAACACGGTAGAACTCAAAAAAAATATGGAAAAGGCTTTCAACCTGACATTTGAGACGACAGCTTCAAAGATTTTCTTAAATTCTCTGGGACTTTCGCAAGTTGAGATCGACCAAGTTCCGCGCGAAGTCCGCCTCGAAGTTTTCCGTTCGATCGAGGTCCTGATGCGCGCAACCGGCAACTCGGCAATTCCAAAAATGATGATGGATACGACTAACATTGTTCCGGCGTCATTCGAAACACGTAAAATTCTGCGCGGAACGATGGCGGCGTTTGCGCTCTCGGTTGCTGACCGTACGGCGGCGATGGCTGAGCTCTACAAAAACAATTATAAGTGGAACACGACTCGTCCAACTGACCACGAAGAGCCAAAGGCGCGCTACGAAGCGGCGATCACTGCCCTCATTTCATCGACCGGTGGGCGCGTAAATCCTGCCTGGATCAAGGCGGCCGCCTTACGCACAAAGTTGGAGCGCTTCGACTCAACGAGCGACGGTGTCTGGGACAAATGGGGTCACCCAATTCGCGAGAAGGCTGAAGCCGGCCAAAGCTGGGTCCATGTCTCAAACCAGATGCAAAAGGCCGCCAACTCGTACGTTGATCCGCAGCGTCCCGAGCGGACTTCGGCCATGTTGAAGCCGCTAGTTGAAATTCGCGCTCCGAGCTGCTCTACACTGTTCGGAGTAGCGGGGTGAACGAGTGCTTGGATTTAAACGCGCGGTGGTTGTTAGTCTTTTAGGCACCGTTGTTGGTTTTGCCTGCGTTCGCACGGTCACCGTGACCGCGCCGCCTGTCGACCCTGCTCCTGTTGTGAAAACAGAGGCGCCGCCCTCAGACGGCCGTCTCACCGCTCGTTTAGTCACCCAGCCCGACGGCTTCATGAAACCAGGCTACCATCAGCTTTTAATCGACCGGGTCGGCGCCCGCGACGGAACGATTTACGTCCCGTCGTCGTACACGCCGTCTAAGCCCGCTCCACTTCTTTTATTTTTGCACGGCAATCGCTGGAACGCGCAGATGGGGTTCGACCGATTTCAGGCCGAGTCCGAGCGCACCGGAACGATCTTCGTTTTTCCTGAGTCTCGAAAACGCACGTGGGATCGATTTATCGACAAAGACTTCGGACCCGACGTTCAGTTCATCGATCAGGCGCTGAAGATTGCGTTCAAATCTCTTTCGATCGATCCGACCCACATCGGAATTTCAGGCTTTTCCGACGGTGCCAGCTATGCGCTGTCGTTGGGTCAAACCAACGGCGATTTCTTCACGCACATCATCGCGTTTTCACCCGGCGAGTCCAACCCCAAAGAACAATTAGGTCGGCCGCCCGTCTTCATCATTCACGGCGATATCGACGATGTCTTAAATATCGACCAGTGCAGTCGCGTGATCGCACCGCAGCTTGTGAAAGACGGCTACGCCGTGAGCTATCATGAATTTCACG
>JAYTHQ010000035.1:0-1987 GCA_043732445.1 Bdellovibrionales bacterium
TCGGCAAAAAAATATTTGTTCACGGTTGAGGAGCGAAAACTTCTCGCCGAAAAAGCCCTCAAAGGAATTCCGGGCGTCAATGTCGCTATCCACGAAGGCCTCACGGTCGATTACATGAAAGATGTTGGCGCCCGCGTGATCGTCCGTGGTCTTCGGGCAGTTTCCGACTACGAATATGAACTCGTGATGGCGAATATGAATAAAAAACTCGCGCCCCGTACCGAAACGATGATCGTCTTCGCGAGTCCAGAATATTATTACGTGTCTAGCAACACCGTAAAAGAAGTCGCGATGAACGGCGGCACGGTGAAGGATCTCGTTCCGCCAGTTGTCGCGAAAGCATTGAAAGAGAAATTCGCTCAGGAGCTCGAGCACTTGCGCGAACGCCAGAAAAAAGCGAAAGGAAAAAAAGCATGACCACCAAAACGACAGCTACGATCACGCTCGCGAAACGTGCTCAACTTTTGAAGCCGTCGCCGATTTTAATGTTGGCCGCTCGCGCGGGCGAATTAAAAGCGGCAGGTCACGACGTGATTTCACTCTCAATCGGCGAGCCCGATTGGACCCCTTACGAAAGTGTTAAAGAAGCGGCCATCGCTTCGATTCGAGACGGCAAAACAAAATACACGCCGTCGTCTGGAATACCTGAACTTCGCAGAGCAATTGCCGATCAGGCCGAAAGAGATTTCGGCCTCACGTACGAGCTCTCGCAAGTCACCGTCAGTTCAGGCGCAAAATTCGTTTTGTTTGCGGCCCTTCAGGCGCTCGTAAATCCCGGCGACGAAGTGATTTTGATTGCGCCGTTTTGGGCTAGCTACACAACGATGATTGAACTCGCTGATGGCGTGCCGAAGATTGTTGTCTGCGGTAAAGAAGTTGATTTCAAAATCACGCCGGCACTCTTGAAGTCTGCCATCGGACCAAAAACAAAAGCGGTTTTGATGAATTCGCCGTCGAATCCCACGGGCAAAATTTATTCGGCCGCAGAACTCAAAGGTCTCGCTGAAGTTTTACGCGCAAACCCGCAAGTCGCGGTCATCAGCGACGATATTTACAACCGGCTCTGCTTTGAACAGAAGCTTGCGCCGCATCTGCTTCAGGTTGCGCCCGATCTTCAAGATCGCGTGATCATGTTAAACGGAGCCTCGAAATCTTACGCGATGACCGGTTGGCGCTTGGGCTGGGCGCTCGGGCCCAAAGCCGTGATCAACGCGATGTCGGCTTATCAAAGCCAGAGTGTCAGTTGCGCAAATTCGATGGCGCAGTACGCGGCAATCGAGGCCATCAAAAACTGCGATCCGGACGTGGCAAAAACTGTTGCATCATTGAAAGATCGTTATCGTTCGCTGGTGACAGAGATCGAAAAAGTTCCAGGCCTGAAGGCTGAAAAAGCCGAAGGAGCCTTCTATCTCTGGATGGATGTGTCGGCCTACATCGGCAAATCTCTGAATGGCAAAAAAATGACGTCGTCTGACGATCTCTCCGAAGCGTTGTTGCTCGATCAAATGGTCGCGGCGGTACCGGGTTCAGAGTTTGGTCTCGATGGATATTTCCGTTTGAGTTACGCACTCTCTAAAGAGAAAGCGAAAGAAGCAGCCGGCCGCATGGCCACCTTCTTCGCTAAACTCACGTAGGCGGGCGCAGCTGATTTCGCTTTCGGATTTCATCGATAAATTTCGCGATCAACTTTATCAACTCGAACACGAGCGGCTCAAGCTTGAGCGTGATCTGAAAGCCTATTTATTTTTGATGACGTTGGCGCTGGTGCTGGGTCTTTGCTGCGGATTCAGCGGCGTCGTGGGTTCGTCGCGCGTTCTCTTCGTGCTCGGACTCTTTCTTTTCATCGGTGCCGAGTCGATCCGGCGGTTTCGGAGTGGGCTGGGTGAGTCCTATCAATTGCTTTTTCGAGACCGCGTCACGCGCGAATGGTTTCGCCTGCAAATACCAGATGCGTATCTCGCGCCCGCGCCGCCGCCTAACCAAGTTC
>JAYTHQ010000036.1:0-6845 GCA_043732445.1 Bdellovibrionales bacterium
GTTGGCGCAACGGGCGTCGTCGGCGAAACATTTTTGAATCTCATCGATGAGCGCCGCTTCCCTGCGGGCGATATTCGTTTGTTCGCCAGTGAAGCGTCAATCGGGCTGACTCGAAAATGCATGGGCAACGAAATTCCGGTCCAAACTTTAAAGGACGGCTGCTTCGACGGCCTCGATCTCGTATTTTTCTCAAGCGGCGAAGAGATCAGCGAAGTTTGGGCACCCAAAGCGGTGGCCGCTGGTGCCATGGCTATCGACAACTCGTCGGCTTTTCGCATGAACGAGAAATTTCCGTTAGTCGTACCTGAGGTGAACGGCGATCTACTTCCGTCGCCGACCAAACCGACAATTATCGCCAATCCAAACTGTTCGACAATTCAACTTGTCGTTGCGTTAGCGCCGCTCGCGAAAAAGTACGGACTGAAATCTGTTCGCGTCGCAAGCTACCAATCTGTTAGCGGCGCGGGCCGTAACGGCATCGAAGAACTTTTCTCATCGACACGCCAAGCGCTCGAAGGCGAAGAGATGAAACCAGTCACCTTCCCTGCATCGATTGCGTTTAACTGCATCCCGCAGATCGGCAGCTTTGGGCCCGACGGCTTCTCGACCGAAGAAACTAAAATTATGAACGAGACGTGCAAAATTTTGCGCCTGCCCGATCTTTCAGTTTCGGCATTCACCGTGCGAGTTCCGACAATGAACTCGCACGCTGAAGTCGCGTGGGTCACTTTGAATTCTGATCAGGTTTCGCAAGCGCAAATTGAGGAAACTCTTTCGGCGATGCCAGGCTTAGAACTTGGTTCGCCAGTCAAAGGTCCAGCAGCGCCAACATACCCGATGCAAAATAATGTGTCTGGTAGAGACCCGGTTTATGTCGGTCGCGTGCACCGTGATCGAGCTGACAAAGCGACCTGGTTGATGTGGATCGTTTCCGACAATCTCCGCAAAGGTGCCGCACTCAACGGCATCCAAATCGCCGAGCGGATTTTTGACTTAAATTAGTCTGCGTGCTGAAATTAACGCATGCGTCACCATCGATTTTTCGCCAAGCTTGTCATCGCGTGCGCTCTCGCGCTTATCACTTCAATCTTCTCGACAGCGGCGTCTGCCGTCATCACCATCAACTCCGTCGATGGTTCGCGTGTATCAGCCTTCGAACACATTCCGACAGCCGGAATCGATGCGCTGATCTTTGGCGGGCTGGCGGGAAGTTGTCTCGGCAGCGCCGCTACTTCGGCAACGTCGACTTGCAGCAGCTGTCTTCATGCAGGCTCAGGCAATAGTGGTCTGACGTCGTGCAATGACCAACGCATTAATCCGAATTTGCAAATGGTGATTTTATTTACGTCAAATGACCACGACGGCTATCCGTTCATCGCAATCGAAACAACAACTGGAACCGGAACCATTCTGACGCAAGTCGCCTCACCTCAATTCGTAGCAAAAACAAATCAAGCCTCGGTGACGATTACCTGGGCAAATATTTGCAACGCCATCCCGCTCACTCCTGGCAGCGCGTCCACGGCGACGACGACGTGCACTTTGACTGGGGCCTTTGCAAACGCAAAATTTTACGTCGGCGTGAGCGCCGTGAGCGGAGCGATCGCAGCGACCGATGATAAACAAGAATTTACGATCACCCTCGCCACTGGCGACCCGACGTTGCCAACGCTCGCGGCAGATCCGAACGGCATTACTTATTTCGAGTTCGTTTCGGGCGATGGCTTGGGCGAACTTCGCAGCCCGCTCAAAGGCGCAACAAGCTCTTTTCCTCTTGGAACCGGCATCAATTATCGCTGGGTGCGGGCGCTCTTTGAGAAGCGCGCCGACGGGTCACCGAATACCGACGTCTGGAGTTCAATTAATCCGGGCTCGCCCCATACGGATCTTGAGATTACCGCGACAAACACGAACACGAATTTCGATCTCTCGCCGATCCGCATTTACAGCGGCACCGGAACCGACCCGACGACGGGCGCCTCTTACTCGGTTTCGATCAACAACGACAGCGTTTATGACATTAAGCTCGCGGTGGTCGATCAAGCACGGAACGCCAGTTACTATACGGCTTCAGGTACCAGCGGAGATAAAAACTGCCACAGTACACTCTCAAATAATGGATCGACCGGAGTTCCAGAGTGCCACACCATTCGACCGAGTGTCGTCGCGGGCATTTTGAAAGACAAGCTGAACTGTTTCGTCGCGACTGCTGCGTACGGTTCGCCGATGGCTTCAGAGGTCAACGCGTTTCGACTCTTCCGTGACAAGTATTTGATCCCGACAAAACTCGGACTTGAATTCGTTCGAACGTACTATCAGTACGGCCCAATCGTCGCCCGCTTCATCGCGCAAAGCGAAACTCTTCGCGCGGTGAGCCGTGGGCTCTTGTGGGCACCTTTGCAGTTCGTAAAGTTTTCGATGGCGTACGGACTCTACGCAAGTCTCGGACTTCTCGTTTTAATGATCATCCTTATCGGCGCCTCGTTTTTCATCGTGAGCCGACGCCGCAGGAGTCCAAGCCCGCATGCTTAAACCAATTTCATTTTCGCTCGTGATCCTGATCTCGGCTCTTCTCCTCGGCGTCACAACCGCGAGAGCGGCCAACTCGGCCGACCCAGCGCTCACTGCACCGATCGCCGACGAATCGTTAAATGGCGAACTGGTGAATTCCGAACTCGGGAGCGATGACCAACCACCTCCGGCCGAATACCCTTACCCCGGCGCAAAAGAAGAAGGCATCGTCGCGCCAGCTGCCGCGCAAGCCGCGGCTCCTGCTCCTCCACCCGCTGATGTTGAGCGCCCTTTGAAGATCGACGAAGAAACGGGCGATTACCACTACGACACCAGCACGGTCGAAAAGGGCTCGCTAAAGCCAAAAAACGAAAGCGCCGTCAATCCTGAATCTGTCAAAGACAATGGCGAATACACTTATGCCGTCGATGAAAAGCCCGCGCCGTATTCTGACCGCGTCGGCCCTGAACGCCCGATGAAAATCTTGGCGAGCGGTGAATTTAAATACGCGACCGAAAAATCGCCGATCACGGGAACAGCTGCTTTCAGGGTCGGCTTTTTTGGTCCGCCGAATTTGCTGAATACCGACACGCATAAATACTTTCAAGACATCTATACGAAAGATCAGCTGCCAGTTCTTTTCGGCGAATACGAATGGCCACTGACAAGTCGCCTGGGTCATCTCGGTGTGAAGTTCGGCTCAGGACTTTTTCTTGCGCAGGGCCAGGGTCAATTCGTAAAAACCGATACCTCCCGCCGGCTCGACGATTTGCCTCCAGAAAAATACACCTTTCTCATGTTTCCGAATCAGCTGACGGCTCAGTACCGATTTCAATATAGCGATGCACAACCGATAGTCCCTTATGTCGAAGGTGGTTTTGGCTTTTTCACGTTTGCCGAACTTCGTGACGACAGCGCGGGCCCGAGATTTGGCGGCGCGGCCACAACCGTTCTCGCTGGCGGCGTTAACTTCTTGATGGACTGGCTCGATCCCGACGCCATTCAACGCCTCGATAACGATTACGGAATCAATCACGTCTATTTCGCGACCGAATTCCGCCAAGTGATCGGTCTGAATAAGACTTATGATTTCAGCTCGAGCGTCATTAACGCTGGCTTCGTCTTACAATTCTAAGTTAAACAGCGGGCTCGCATGAGTGAGCCAACACCTCCGACAGATAGTTCCGAAAACCTCGACGACGACCGACCGTCGGAATTGCCGACCGACATGCGGGCGCCGTACCGGCAGTGCGCGCCGGGTTACACGCGCCTGCGCATGCACGTCTCCTACGACGGCACTGACTTCGTCGGTTGGCAGAGGCAAAACACGAACAATACCAACACGGTTCAAGGTGCGCTCGAAACCGCCGTTTCGCAGATCTCCGGAGAATTCGTTCGAGTTCTCGGCGCAAGCCGCACCGACGCAGGCGTCCACGCCCTCGGTCAGGTCGCTCACTTTGATTTTCCAAAAAAAGCCGAGGGCTGGGACTTTCGTTACGCCCTTCAAGGCATGACGCCCGACAGCCTCACCATCGAAGATCTTTTTATCGCGCCCCGCGATTTTCACGCGATCGCGTTAGTCACCGACAAGGTTTACAAATACCGAGTTCTCAATCGAAAGATCCCAAGCGCAATCCGCCGCCACTTTGTGCATTGGGTTCGATTTCCGCTCGATCTGGGTCACCTGAATGCCTCAAGTCAGTTTCTTTTGGGAAAACAAGACTTTAAAGCTTTTCAGACAACCGGAACCGTCGTTAAAACGACGGTCCGAACGATTTTTGAGGCCTCTTGGGCACGCCTCGATGACGACGTCCTCGAGTTCACGATCCGCGGCGACGGCTTTCTTAAACAGATGGTTCGGAACATCGTGGGCACCGTGATCGATCTGAACCAAGATCAACGCCCCCCGGAGACGATCTGCCAGATCATCGACACGCTCGATCGCCGCAAGGCCGGGCCTTCAGCGCCGCCTCAGGGTTTGTTTTTAGAGCGGGTCAATTACCCCGAAGCCGTTGACAATGAGTGCCGCAGGCTTTAAAAATTTCTACTCACAAAAATTAGTGTTAGTTGGAGCGATCATGAGAACTTGGAATGCAGCAAAAGGCGAAACTGAAGGACAATGGTGGATTGTCGACGCCGCCGGTAAAAATCTGGGCCGTCTGGCTTCAGAGGTCGCGCAAATTATCCGTGGCAAACACAAGCCGACATTTACGCCCAACCAAGACACTGGTGATTTCGTTATCGTCGTAAACGCCGACAAAATCGTCACGACCGGCAACAAGAACGTCGAGAAGATGTACTACCGTCACTCGCGCTTTTTCGGTTCACTCAAGTCTCGCAACCTCACTGAACAACAAGAGCACGATGCGGCTTTCGTTGTTGAGCAAGCTGTTCAAGGCATGTTGCCAAAGAACAAACTCGCAAAACAGCTGATCTTAAAACTGAAAGCTTACCGCGGCCCTAACCACCCGCACGCGTCGCAAAAGCCGCAAGCTCTCAACCTTAAATTCCATAAATAATTACCGAAACGATCACGGAGATCTTGAACGATGGCAGCAGCAGCAGCAGCTCAAAAATTCTTCTACGCAACCGGCCGACGCAAAACTAGCGCGGCTCGTGTTTTCCTTCGCCCCGGCAACGGCAAAGTTTCTATCAACGGCAAAACGATTGATGGTTACTTGAGTCGCCCAACATCGCGCATGGAGATTACTCGTCCATTCTCGATCGTTTCGCAAAACGGCAAGTTCGACGTGTTCATCACAGTTTGTGGTGGCGGCGAATCTGGCCAAGCGGGCGCCATTCGCCACGGTATTTCGCGCGCACTCGTTGCGTTTGACGAAACACACCGCGGCCTCTTGAAAAAAGCCGGCTTCCTGACTCGTGACCCTCGTATGGTTGAGCGTAAGAAGTACGGTCGCTCAGGCGCACGTCGTCGTTACCAATACTCGAAACGTTAAGAGCGTTCACTTTTTTGTGGTCTAAAGCCTTCGACTTCGGTCAACGGCTTTAGAAGTTCCACAGAGAACGTTTCAAAAAAGCCTGGGCAATGCCCGGGCTTTTTTCGTTAAGATTTCGCCTCGACCTTTGGCGAGACAGGGAACGATTTTGTCGAATTTCGAATTCGAATTATCAAGTCGGCCGAATGTTGACCCGATAGTGCTAGACCGGACACCCCAGTTCGAAACTCGCTAGGAACGTTTAATGAAGACAACCCTGATCATCGCGCTCGCCATTGCTGGACTGACGCTTGGATTCGCTCGCACGCTTCAAGCGCAGCGCGCTCATAAACTCACGTACACTGAAACCCCAGCGCCGATCCTCACTCACGAGATCCAGTCCCTAAAGAATCAAGCGTTTAGTGGCGACGCAAAAGCGCAATTTAAACTCGCGTTCCTTTATGAGACAGGCAAAGGCGGCTTGCCGAAAGACTTCGGCTACGCTCTCAGCTGGTACGAAGAGGCTGCGCGCAACGGCAGCAAAGCAGCGTCCCGCAAACTCAAAACCCTCTAATCCTGCGACGGGCGTTTCTTCGGGCTCGGTCACCTCGGACGTCCGAAGTGCGCGGCTGCCTGATAGCCTGGTTTCACTAATTCGAATGGTCTTCGACCAGGATTAAGCTCAACGGACAGCAACGCGCTCGAAGAGCGACGGTCATTCTTAAAATTAAAACTGCGCCGACGAGTTAGCTCTGCTTCTTCATCTACATAAAAGTCTGTGATTTCGTTAGCCCCGTCACGGGTAAGCGCTGCGGCTCGAGGTTCCAACTCCAGCGCGACCACATCAAATCATTCTCAGAAGGTGGCTCGAGCGCCGCGGATAATTTACGACTCTATTGCGGCGCTCATAATCGCTGGGCGTGGCGAAATCGGGCGAGATCGCAAGCGAGAAGCACTCGTGTCGCTTACAGATGAGATTTGGTTAATGACCGTTCTTCATGACACGAGAAAACTTTGGTTACAGCCCTCAGATAAGATCGTTACAAAGCTTCACCGCTAACCACTTCTCTTTCAACATCGACCGAACACCAAATTCAAAAGACCGAGCCAACTCCCGCCAAGAGATCGAACTCAATACACATCAACGACACAAACTCGCAGATGGAGAATCGAGGAACTGCTTTTTGGGTACGTGGGATTTCGCGGTCTCTCGACGATGGCTCCGACGCGCTCTAGGACTCGCGAAGCGATCAGCGAGGGCCTCGGTGAGAGATCGCGAAATCCCTCGTGACCAAAAAGTGGTGTTCGATTCTCACTCGTCGAGGACGTAGTTGTGCGGATCGACCGGCACGTTATTCACGCGCACTTCGTAGTGGCAGTGAGGGCCGGTTGAGCGGC
>JAYTHQ010000037.1:0-6834 GCA_043732445.1 Bdellovibrionales bacterium
AGCACAGGCGCCCACGAATTCCGGCTCGCCTGGACGCCGCAAACATTCGCCGACAGCTACGAACTCCAGTGGGGTTCAGATGAGAAGTTTACGAAATCAAAAAAGTTTAAAGTGAAAGAGACTGAGCGGTTGATGAAAGTGTCTAAGCCGATGGCTTACGCCGCACGCATTCGTTCACTTGATGCGAATGGAACTCCGATTAGTCCGTTCTCAGAGGTTGAAGTCGCGTCTTATCAGAAAGATCTCTTTGTCCCGGTTGCGATTGAAAAACCGCGCGTTCCGGCGGCTGTGGCAAAGCAGCAGGAGAGACTAGCGGGCCTCGTGTCGACAATTCCAGTTCCGCAGCTCAAGGAGCCTGCCGCGGATATTGCTTTGGTTTCAATCGAAGACGCACCAACGTTTGTCAGCTTTAAATGGAAGCCGTTCAAAGGTGCGATTTTCTATACAATTCAGATCGCCGAAGATGCCGATTTTACGAAAGTGGTCACTGAGGCGAAAGCTTCGAAGAGCGGATTTGTCTTTCAGAAAGCGTTACCCGAAGGAAAAGTTTTCTGGCGGGTGAGGGCTCACACTCTGCAAGGCTACTCGCAGTGGTCAGACCCGTCTGACATTAACGTCATCTACCAATAAGCCCACCTTCGGCCAGATCTTCGTCTAGGCGCAGGTTATCTCGATTTTTCCACTCAAAGCCTTTAGGTTGGCCTGAAAATCTGTGGCACGATCAATCTATGGGATCTTTTAAGCTTCGCGCACCAGCACGTCTGTTTTTCACCCGAATTCTGGCCTGGAATGCAGCATCACCCCGCCTGATTTCGCCGTTGATGATGAGAACGCAAAAGCGTTTTGAAAATCGGCGCGTCGACGCACAAATCGTTTCTGAGTTTCGCGGAAAGCTAAGGCAGACCGAAGATCTCATCAGCAAGCTTGGTTACAACTTGCGTGAGCTCAATAAGATGCACCGCTAGAAAGCGCCTCGGGCTTACATATTTTCGCTCGCGCCAAAACCGCAACCATCATTAGTGAGCCGGAGTTGCGGCTGGAGCTAGTGCCTGATCGGTCGGCGCCCCCGCCGCGGCAGATTTCGGAGAGCAATCGCGCAACTGAATCAAACGCGCGTTCATGTACGTCCCGCGCTTCTCAAGATCCCAGAATGGATAAGGATAAAAAATCGCGTCGGCGCAGAAGCCCGTGTGCGCAATTGCCCACTGACGATCTTCGGAACTTGCGGTGTGGATGATGCCACTGGCGTCGCGGATGGCGACCGCAAACGAGAACTGCCCGTCTTGAGTTTTGACGCCCGGACCATTATTGATCATGACGGGCGTCATGACGCGCTCAACGCCGACAATTTCACCGCTGACATGCCTAGAAAAAATGAAGCTGTAGTTGGTGATGACAGCGAACGCCGCAATCACAAACACAATGACACCGAGTACGAGGTAAAGAAGACGTTTTGCTTTTGCCACTTCGATAAAGCCTTTCAGATTCACGTAGGGTTCAAAGACTTCGTTTTACGGGAGCGTAGGCCCGCTGGCAAACGGTAAGAAGGTCCAGGCACGGGTTTGGCCTTTACGTTTTCCATGAAGTGAAGTCGAATTAGGGTGCACATCACCCTCGTTTTTGGAGCCTCTCAGCCGTGAAACACGCCGTTCACTTTGTCGTGTCTATAGCCTGCCTCAACCTCGCTTTTTTGAGCGCCGCGCGCGCTAGCGAAGCTAAGGCCGAAACGCCGACAAACATATCTAGTTTATCTGAAATCAAGCAGTGCAAAGCCCAAATTCAGAAAACTGTTCGGGCCGCTCACCGCGCCCGACTTGAAGCAGCCTGCGAGAAAATGCAAACGCTGGCTTTGTGTGTGAGTGAAAAAGGGCGCTCGATTCAACATATTGACTTCGACAGCCAGACAAAAAAAGAAGGCGTCACGAAAAAGATTTTAGTCTTTGGCCTCATTCACGGCGACGAACCCCTCGCTGGCGAAATGACAATTGAATGGGCCGAGCGTCTGTTCACTTTGCGCTCGAAAAAAATTGAAGCCCGCAATGATTGGCGAATCATCCCGATGCTCAATCCCGACGGGCTCTATTTAAAAACCCGCATGAACGCCCACGGTGTCGACCTGAACCGCAACTTCCCGACTCGCGACTGGAGCGAAGAAGCGCAAATGTACTGGAAAAATGAGGGCAAATCAGACCCTCGTCGATTCCCCGGCGAGAAAGCCGGCAGCGAAACCGAAACCCGTTGCGCCATCGCGCAAATTAAAGATTTTAAACCCGAT
This sequence comes from Bdellovibrionales bacterium, assembly GCA_043732445.1. Classification (GTDB taxonomy): domain Bacteria; phylum Bdellovibrionota; class Bdellovibrionia; order Bdellovibrionales; family JAMPXM01; genus CAJYOV01. The sequence continues at coordinate 2,276 of JAYTHQ010000037.1, forward strand.
TTTATAGTGAGTGTGCATACGCCTTACCACGTGCTTGATTTCGACGGTCCCCAGATGCCTTTTCCAAAATATAAAGATCTCCCGTGGCGAGCGCTGGGAAATTTTCCTGGCAGTCTTGGACGCTACATGTGGCGCGATTATTCGGTGCCGGTTCTCACGATCGAATTAGGGCAAAACATGGTCGATGCGGCCACACTTCAAGACATCATCGGGAGTTTTGCGATCGATGCTTCTCGGCGCGCGGGCGTTAAAACCGCAGGTACCTTCGAACATCTTTGAGGCCTAATCCTGAAAACCTTCGGTATCTGTGTGCCAGTCGGGCAAAGGATCGCGAAGAGTCGTCCAGGCATCAGGGGCACCGACCATCTCGAGGCTCGTGACTAAGCAAGCTTCAAGGCGCGAACGAATTTCGTCTTCGCTCATTTTCAGACCGATAAAAGCGATCTCCTGGCGACGATCGCCGAACGGCGCCGTCCAGTCTTGCATGATCTCGAGACGTTCACGCTCATCTTTCGGCCACTCGCGAAGCGGCGTCGCCGCATACCAAAGTCCGCCGTAGGTCAGGAGTGACGTGCGACCGGCCAAAGACCAAATTCCGATTTCATTATGACGACTTGCGACCCACACGTAACCCTTCGCGCGAACTAATCCGCGGACGGCAAAGTCCTCGATGAGAGCTTCAAAGCGCTCAGGATGAAAGGGTCTGCGCTCGAGAAAAGTAAAACTCGAGACACCGAAGCCGCCTTCGTTCTCGCGGAACTCGCCGCTTAATTCGAAAAGCCAGCCGGCACCGTCGTCGGTCTCATCGCGATCAAACCGGTGGGTCTTTACGACTTCACCCTTCGGGACCCGGCCGCGCTCGGTTCGCAAAATTTTCGCGCGCGGATTCAGTCGCGCGAGCAAGGCCTCTAGCTCGTCGGCCCGTTCGGTCGAAACGAGATCCATCTTGTTGAGGATGAGAACATCAGCGAACTCGATTTGTTCTATCAAGAGTTCGGCGATCGATCGATCGTCTTCGTCGTCGAAGGCGAGATCGCGGTCGTGCACGCTTGCGGTGCCGGTGATGTCCGCGAGAAACGTTGATGCATCAACAACCGTGACAAGCGTGTCTACGCGAACGCCAGTAGGCGGCGGCGCTTCGTCATCACCTTCGGTTAAGTGTTCAGCGACAAAGAAGGGTTCGAGATTCGCCGCACACTCGATGAGAATCGCATCGGCGGCCCCGACTTCGACTGCCTCTTCGATTTCGGCGCTGAGATCTTTGGCGCCGTCGTCGATTAAAAGAGTCAGGCGCGTGGAACCTGCGTCTCGTTTGAGTTGTTGGATCACCGATGATTTACCGGATCCACGAAAGCCTGAAATCAAGGTGATGGGAATCTGCATATCTGCGGCCATCAGACGACAAAAGAGCCCCGAACGCAAACCTTAGTCGCGGTGAGAAACGATCGTGCTGTCGAACTCTTTCAGCTTCAGATCGGTTTGCCACTTTTCGGCTTCTGTTTTATTCGGCGTCGGCTCGAGATGAACGAGGTAGAGCTCGCCGTTTTTCGAGTGGTTCATGGAGCGCATCACAACCGGAAACCCGCCCGCTTTCAATTTGACAGTGAGCTTTTCAGCGTTCTCTTTAACTTTGAAAGCGCCCATCTGGACGACCCAAAGTGAAACGTGCGGCGCCATCGCGGCGTGAGTTTGTTTCACCGAAGAAGGTGTTCGAGCCTTTGTCGCATGTTTCGCAACTTTGCTTGTCGGGGCAGCCGTATCTTGATCGGCGAGGTCGGCAAATTGCTGTTCAGCCTGTTCAGCTTCGCGGGCGTTGGCATCTGCCGTTGAAGTTTCCATATAACCGGTCTGTTCACCATTGTTACAAGCGGAGAAAGGCAACACACCGAAAACGACCAAAGCTACGATTGCGCTCTTCTTCATAAGGACCCTCACGACCGAGTTGATAAAGCTAGATTACTGAACTGATCGGCAGCGCACGCCGTAAACTTTTGGACTGCATCGCCAATCAGGACTTTCAGCCCTTGCCCCTGGATCAAAGACTGTCTAGGTTAGCGCTCATGGCGTTCCGAATCCGTCTTGAGAAAGAGAATTTTAAGTTTAGCTGTTCGCACTTCACCATCTTTGGTCCGGCAAACGCCGAGGCACTTCATGGCCACAACTATTACGTGTCGGCCGAAGTCAGCCTCTCTGAGCTCGACCCCGATCTGGGCTTTGCTTTCGATTTCAATTTACTGAAGCCGGTCATTAAAAATTTGGCGCAGAGCCTCGACGAACGCGTCCTGCTCCCCACCCGCTCGCCGTTTTTAAAAGTCGAAAAATCGAAAGACTCCGTGCGCGCGGTCTTTAACCAAAAGACGTATGACATTCCTGCAGGTGATGTCGTCTTGCTAGATCTCGTCAATATCACGAGCGAGGAACTTGCGCGCTATTTCGCAAACGAAGTCGTGAGAGTTTTGAAAAAGAGCGGCCAACCCGAATTCAAGCGCGTGACCGCATTGACCCTCGGTATTGAGGAAACGCGTGGCCAAATAGTTTTCTTTGACGTCGACCTTTAAGCTCGAACTTTAAGCTCTAAAGCCCGAGATCGTCGAGATTAATGGTTTTGTGCAGAGGCTCCTGGAATTCCAAACGGCGCAAACCAGGGTCTGCGAAACGGTTGTTCAGGAATGTTGTGACGTCATCCATGTACAGATAAACCATCTGAATGATCGTATCGACGTGCCCACCCGTGAAGGTCAAGCTCTGGGGCTGGCCAAAAGCGAGGAACTGTTCGCGCTGGTCGACGTAAGGGACCTTGACGTCAGACTCTGCCATCACCATCATAATTTTTTGTTTATTCGCCAGCGGCGTAAAGTAAATTGGATCGTAATGAATAGAAGCGCGGAGTTGATCTTCGTACTGATCAACAGTGGTGAATCCGGCTGCTTTCATCCGATTTGTACGAAGCTCGTCAACGAGCCAATGATCACTGCTTGAAAGAATGTGCGGAAAGTTACCGCCGCCAACGATGATCACCGAGGCCTTGAGGCGACCCTCGACACTCGCAAACAAAGAGGTCGTGATGCCGCCCATGCTGAGGCCAATCGCGCCGATTTTTGTTTTATCAAAACGCGGAATCCGTTCGGCGAGATCGGCAACCGTACGGAGCGCGACGATCGCACGTCGACTGTTGACATCTTCGGCGCCCCAGGATGGATAAACCTTTGGTGGCTTCACGTCGTTAACGTCGGCTATCAGGCTCCCGATTCCGGCATTGCAAAGCGAGCGGGCCACGACGGGCTCAAGAAAATCGCGAGTCCCATCGATTGTCGGAACAATGATGACCACGGGAACGGGTGCAGGCCCGGCTGCAGGCGCTTGGCCCAAGATGTCGTAGGATCTTGTCGAATGATCGACCGGGTCTTCGACCTCAATTGTATATTTTGACATCAGACAATTGCCTTCGACCGCCGTCCCTTTATTCGTCGACTTGCCTGACCACGGAAGCTGCACGAGCTCGGCTGCACGAGCTTGAATATCAGAAGGACTCAGTGGGAAGAGGGGTTTGGCAAGAGCGGAAACCGGAACGAGTGTGCTGACCACCATCACGAGTCGAAGTAAAAGACCGACAGAATCCGACACCGAAGACCTCCGGGAATCAAACGAGATTTCTAATTGAATTCAACGCCGGCACTTCAGGCCCAGCAAGAGATTTTGGAGCCTCAATGCGGCGCAAAATGACGACGTCGCCACCCCGCTGCAACCTGATTCATATGAAGAACCCCCTCTTAGTTACCTTGTTGAGTTCGGTGATGACGATCATTCCGGCGCTCTCGTTTGCCGGAATCACGACGGTCTCTACGCGCACTGAGACGAACCCAAAATACAACGCTACCTTTATCGAAATGAAAAAGAAGGTCGTCCTGCCCAGTGCACCCGCCTCAGACGTCAGCTGGATGACCGATACGCGTTTTGCTTACACAGCGCCGTCACCCGCGCAGGTTGAGAACTACGCGGTCGTTCAGTGGATTCGCGGATGCCTTTTTCAATCCGAGTTCAAACACGGCAAGGTGCTCAAAACGCTTCCTTATGTCCGCACGCACTTCGGGAACCAAATCGTATTTCAACACCGAACTTGGCAGATTGATTCCGATACGATGGATGCCGCTGCCACGTCCGATATCAACGACGGTCGCTTCGCGCTGTTACGCTGGAATACAGATCCTCAGTCGTTCGATGCTGAGACTGCGAATTACTACGCCAAAGCAAAACCACCCCACGGTTCCGTCTTCGCGACCAATCTGCCGAGCAGCGCATTTCTCACTCAAGGCACCGGCTTGAAAGATGGAACCGCCCAAAATGCGAGTCTCGAATTTTTGACCTGCCTTTTCAAAGCCGGTGACGTGCCCGAAACAACCACGCCCTCCGGCAGCGGACTCGATCAATCACGCGCTCTCTGGTGCGTGAAGTGGGATCACAAGTTCGTCTGGGACTTCGCTGCGGGAGCGATGAGCCGACCGTCTCAAATTGATCCAGTTTGTTTAGCCCACCCCTAACTTCTATCGTGAAGCTAGCTT
>JAYTHQ010000038.1:0-1969 GCA_043732445.1 Bdellovibrionales bacterium
GGAGCGGCTATCGATTCACCTTCGCTGATGTTATTCCGGGCATCTTCGATTGCTGCGGCCAACACGCTATTGCCGACAACGTTTTTTACGATGTCCATGGCCTGCAACATCGGGACGCCACCCTGAAGCAAAGTTCCGAGAGTCCGCGTAAAGCGCGAAACCGCGACGAGGCGAACGATTTTGCCAACGATCGGCACTTTCAAAATCATCGCGTCGAATTGTTTTGAACCGCTCTCGGAGTTTCGCCAGTTGCGGTAAATCAAAAAAGAGAAAAATCCAACGCCGAGGACCACGAACCAGTAGTTCACCAAAAACCCCGAGATGCCGATGACGATTTCCGTATACCAAGGGAGTTTCATTTCGGCGCTCTCAAAGATCGCCTGCATTTTTGGAATGACGAAAACGAACATGACCCCGAGCATGACCATGACAAAAACAAACATGATAATCGGGTAGAGGGTTGCCGATTTGACCTTAGAGTTAAGTTCGTTTTCGGCCTCGGTGAATTCGGCAAGCCGTAGCAAGATTACGTCAAGTGTTCCCGACGCTTCGCCGGCTTCGACCATCGTGACGTAAACGAAGTTAAAGATACGCGGGTATTTCGCGAGACCTTTGTGAAACGTCGAGCCTTCGTTGACCATATTTTTAATGTCGGTCAGCGCCTCTTTTAGCGTTGGCTGCTCGACTTGATCTGCAACGGCCGTGAGGGCTTCAACGAGCGTGATGTTGGCTTTGAGAAGCGTTGCGAGCTGCCGGGTCATCATCGCTCGGTCTTCGACCTTCACGCCGCCCGAACTCGAGTTTCGTTTTTTGGCCGCTGCCTTCGCGCGCGTTTTATCGCGAATCTCTTCGACGAAGATGCCGTCTTTTTTAAGCCGGGCGCGAGCGTTTCGAACATTGTCGGCGTCAACGGTTGAGCGAACCGTTTTACCTGACTGCGTAATTCCTTTGTACTCAAAAATCGGCATTTGTCTTACCGCTCCGGCTCCGCTTTCCCTCGCAGCAAGTGCTCGGCGAATGCGCGGGCAAAGCCCCTCGACCCCTATTTATCATATGTCTACCTGAGTATTTGATAGGACTTCTTCGATCGTGGTGACACCTTTGAGAACTTTATCGATGCCGTGATCACGGAAGGTTCGCATGCCGTTTTGGACCGCATGCTTTTTGATCGAGCCACCATCTTTACGCTGCATGATGAGCGAGCGAATCTCTTCGTCAACAATCATGAGCTCTTGGATGATTGTACGCCCGAGATACCCTTTGCCGTTACACTGCTCACAACCAATCGGTTTGTGAATGCGGCCGGCGGCAGCTTGTTCACGCGTGAGCCCGAGACTCGAGAGCTCAAAAGGCGTTGGCTCGTAAGGTAATTTGCAATGCGGGCACAAGATTCGAACGAGTCGCTGGGCCACGACCGCCAGAAGCGAGGTCGCGATCAAGAACGGCTCGCAGCCGAAATCCATCAAGCGTGGAAATGAACCGGCCGCATCGTTCGTGTGGAGTGTCGAGAAAACTAAGTGGCCGGTGAGCGACGCTTGAATCGCAAGCTCAGCCGTTTCGAGGTCTCGAATCTCTCCGACCATAATAACGTCGGGATCTTGCCGTAAGAAGGCCCTGAGGCCCGCCGCAAAAGTCAGACCAATTTTTGAATTCACTTGCACTTGGCCAATGCCGTGAATGCGTTGCTCAATCGGATCTTCAACCGTGAGGATGTTCACCGTCGGGTTGTTGATTTTTGATAAACACGCATAGAGTGTCGTCGACTTACCCGAACCTGTGGGGCCAGTCACAAGCACAATTCCGTACGACCGTTCGAGCAAATCGTTATTGAGCTTATCGAGCGAATAATCGTTAAAGCCTAGTTGCTCAAGACCCAAAATGACATTTGATCGATCCTGCAGGCGCATGACAAGGCGTTCGCCGAATGCGGTCGGCACCGAGTTTAATCGAATGTCGATATCTTTGCCGC